>NZ_JAKGBG010000009.1:0-130210 GCF_021532595.1 Pseudoalteromonas sp. OFAV1 | reverse complement strand
CCATGATTTCACGAATTGCACGGCTGTAATCACGGTTTTCATAGTGATTTGCGATGCTTGCAGAAGCTGCTTGGAACTCACCTAATAGCGCTTCGTCCATTACGGTGTCGCTAAGCTTGCCATCAAACTTCTTCGTGATGAAGCTTGCACAGCGGCTTGCGATATTAACCACTTTACCTACTAAGTCTGAGTTTACACGCAGTGCAAAGTCTTCAAGGTTTAAGTCAAGGTCTGTGATGCCGTTGTTTAGTTTTGCTGCGTAGTAATAACGAAGATATTCAGGATCTAGGTTATCAAGATAAGTACGTGCTTTTACAAAGGTGCCTTTTGATTTAGACATCTTCGCGCCATTTACAGTCACAAAACCGTGTGCAAAAACGTTAGTAGGTTTTCTGAATTTTGCACCATCTAACATTGCCGGCCAGAATAGGCTGTGGAAATAGATAATGTCTTTACCAATGAAGTGGTAAAGCTCTGCATCTGAGTCTTCGCGCCAGAATGCATCAAAATCAATCCCTTTTTTGTCGCACAGGTTTTTAAAGCTCGCCATGTAGCCAATTGGCGCATCTAACCATACATAGAAATATTTACCCGGTGCGCCAGGGATTTCAAAACCGAAGTAAGGTGCATCACGGCTGATATCCCACTGCTGTAAGCCATCAGCAAACCATTCATCAAGCTTGTTCGCCATTTCTTGTTGAATCGTACCTGAGTGTAACCACTCTTTAAGCATGTCTTCAAAAGCAGGAAGGTCGAAGAAGTAATGCTCCGAATCTTTTAAGATTGGCTCAGCGCCCGACATTACAGAGCGTGGGTTGATAAGTTCAGTTGGGCTGTATGTAGCACCACAAGAATCACAGCTGTCGCCGTTTTGATCTTCAGACTTACACGTTGGGCAAGTGCCTGTTACAAAGCGATCAGGTAAGAAGATACCTTTTTCTGGGTCGAAAAGTTGAGAAATAGTGTGCTTTTTAATGTGACCCGCTTCATTTAAACAGTTGTAGATTAACTCGCTAAAGTGACGGTTTTCTTCACTGTGCGTGCTGTGATAGTTATCAAACTCAATGTTGAAATCAGCAAAGTCACGTTGACGTTCAACACTGACATTTTTAACCATCTCTTCTGGCGTGATCCCTTGCTTTTGCGCATTAAGCATAATTGGTGTGCCGTGAGCATCATCCGCGCAAACGTAGTAGGTTTCATGACCTTGTTGTTTTTGGAAACGCGCCCAAATATCAGTTTGGATGTATTCTAGTAAATGACCTAAGTGAGTCGGGCCATTGGCATAAGGTAATGCGCTAGTAATCAGGATCTTTCGCTGTGCCATAATCATTCCGAATTGAGATTAGTTCGATGCAAACATGCACGAATATCATTATTTAATCCATTGCCAGTTGTTTATATACAAGCTAAAGCAATGATATTATCTAATTGTCTGGTTTTAATGCCTTGAATGTTACATAATTCCGCAGCACTTTTCATCAAAGAAACGCTAATTTATTGCTATGTTTGGACTGTCAAAACTATTCTCAAGTAAATCGGCTGAAAAAGCGCCTATCATTGCTGCCTTAGCCGCCTATCGTAGTAGCGCATTTGCTATTGGCATTGAGCAAGACTGGCTCGAAGAGCTAAATCAAAACAGCGATAAAAGCTGGCAAGTCAAATTAAGCCTACCTTTTGCTGGCTGTGGCGAAATCAACGAAATTGAAAAGTTTGTCAGTGATAAACTATCTGTGCCTGTGTCAATTACTGCTCAGGTCAGGTTACCGAACGTATATAGTTTTAAGCAAATAAAACATATTGTACTCGTTGCGTCAGGCAAAGGTGGAGTAGGAAAATCAACGACGGCAGTGAATCTTGCTTCGGCTTTACAGCAAGAGGGGGCACAGGTTGGTATTTTAGATGCCGATATTTATGGTCCGTCTATTCCTCTGCTATTGGGTCTACAAGGGGCTGAGCCTAAAACAGAGGATAATAAAAACTTACTTCCTTTTGAGGCACATAACCTCAAAGCGCAGTCGATCGGCTTTTTAGTACCAAGTGATGATGCAACCGTTTGGCGTGGTCCTATGGCATCAGGAGCACTTAATCAATTAATGAACGAAACTGCTTGGGGAGAGCTTGATTATCTAATCGTTGATATGCCACCAGGCACGGGTGATATTCAATTGACTATGAGCCAAAAAGTACCTGCTAGTGGTGCGGTTATCATTACTACTCCTCAAGATTTAGCCTTAGCCGATGCGCAAAAGGGCATTGCTATGTTCAATAAAGTGAACGTCCCCGTGCTTGGCTTAATTGAAAACATGAGTTACTTCTTATGTGGTCATTGTGGGCAACCAAACCATGTTTTTGGCAAAGATGGCGCTGTAACATTGGCTCATCGCCATGGTGTGCCTGTGCTGGCTAATATCCCATTGGCAATTGAAATTCGTGAGAGCTCAGAGCAAGGTGATCTGATAGCGCAGGATAGTGCGGCTGAAATAAGTTGTACTTATAAAACGGCAGCTAGGGTCCTTGCTAGTAGTTTATATTATCAACAAGCCCAGACCAGCAAAGTAGATATTGTTATTACAGAAGACTAATTATTGAAATTTAGTCATTAATTAGTGTGTATTTTGCATTATTTTTTAATGAAATAATCTTATTTTATTTGGCATCCTCCTGTATTTACGCATTACTGAAGCATGATTGATAAATTTAGGAATAAACTCGGTTTATTTGTTAATAATTTATTGACGTTTTAGTAACCTTGTCATACTCTATGTAAGCGCTTACATTTTTGTTCTTTTTTATTTGACCTCAATTGTAAGCGCTTACAAATTGGCTGAAACTAATATTTGCTATTAATATCAGCTGTAAACTAACAAACACAGAATGTTAGGGTTCAATGCAATGAACAAAATAAAAACACACTTAACGCAACTCGCTATGGCACTATCTGTGGCGACGTTAGCAGGCTGCGGTGGCTCTGCCACAGACACAAAAATCGATACCATTGACCCAAGTGAGCCCGTTTCAGATTGGGTTATGGTATGGGAAGACAACTTTGATGGCGATTCCATTGATGAGGGCAAATGGAATTTTGAAATAGATTGCGCTGGCGGTGGTAACAATGAAAAGCAATGTTATACCGACAGTGAAGAAAATGCATTCGTAGCTGATGGTATTCTAAACATCGTTGCATTACCTGCAGAAGAGGGTGCTGCAAAACCTTATACCTCTGCGCGCATTAACACACGTTACAAAGCTGATTTTAAATATGGACGCTTCGAAGTCCGTGCCAAACTTCCAAGTGGTCAAGGCTCATGGCCTGCATTTTGGATGATGCCAACAGATGAAGTGTATGGTGGTTGGCCACGCTCTGGTGAAATTGATATCGTTGAGTCGGTTAACTTGAAAGTCCCAACAGATGACGGTGTTGAGTCAAATATCTACGGTACGCTTCACTATGGTAAAGAGTGGCCGAATAATGATCAAAGCGGTAAGGCTTATACGTTTGATCAAGGCACTAACCCAGCGGATGATTTTCATACCTATGCAATTGAATGGCAAGAAGGTGAAATTCGTTGGTATGTAGACGACTATCTATATGCAACACAGCGCAAATCAGAGTTACTTTACAATGCTAAAGGCGAAGCTCTGGCACTTAAACACAAAGGTTGGTACACAGAGTACTTTGATCAAACAACCGGTGAGTTAACAACTTTCTGGGATGCATCTCCTTATGATCAAGAGTTTTATTTAATCTTAAACTTTGCTGTAGGCGGTGACTGGCCAGAAAACGTTAATGCAACGGGCATTGACGCAAGTGCATTTGAAAATGGTCAAACTTTTGAAGTTGACTATGTTCGTGTTTACGAATGTGCACAAGACCCTGATACAGGCAAAGGCTGTGAAACAGTTCGTCCTGGTTACGATAATTTAGAAGATGCATTAGTACAAGGTAAAGCTCCTGCACCTACACCACCTAGTGATGGTACAGTAACGCCGCTTACTATTTTTGATAGCAGCTTTAATCCTAACTGGCCTGCATGGGATTGTTGTGGTGGTTCAACTCCTGCACTTGTTGAAGATGCTGAGCGCGGTGATGTTGTTGAATTTGTTGTGGGGGCATCACCAACGGTAAATGGTTTCATTAGCCGTGATGCATTTATTACCGATGAAAACGGCCAAGCCACTCCTTATGACGCAAGCGCTATGCTAGAAGACGGTTATGTGCGTTTTGATATGCAAGTGACTTCATTACCTTCTACTCCTGATGCACCTTGGCTTTTCAAAATTGAAAGTGATGAAGGCGCAACAGCCGTTGAACTAAACCTAAGTGCTAGCACTGAAGGTGTTAGTCCTGTAGCTGGTGAGTGGCAAACATATACCTTCCCATTACAAACATTAGCTGACGCAGGCTTAAATGTATCTTTGATTGATGTTGTAATGATTTTCCCTGCATGGGGTCAAGGTGAAGGCGCAGTATACCGTGTTGATAATGTTGAAATTACTAACGGTGGTTCAACAACATTACCTTCACTAACACTGTTCACTGATGAGGCTAACCTAGACTGGCCTCTGTGGGATTGCTGTGCGGGCTCAACACCTATTGAAGTAGTTGATGACGAAGAGCATGGTGTAACTGCTGAGTTTTCTATTGGTGCAACGCCAACAGTAATGGGCTTTATTAACCGCACCTCATCAGGTGGTAGTGGTACTCAATTTGATGCGACTTCGCTTGTTGATGACGGTATGTTGCAATTTGAGATGAAAATAACATCGCTACCATCAACTCCTGATGCACCATGGATGTTAAAGGTAGAGTCAAATGAAGGGGCAACAGCGGTTGAAGTTAACCTTAATACGAGTACTGAAGGTGTTGATCCGGTTGCGGGTGAGTGGCAAACCTACACATTCCCTGTAAGCACACTACTACAAGCTGGTTTAGATGTGAGTGCTATTGATGTCATCATGATTTTCCCTGCTTGGGGTCAAGGTGAGGGTGCTGTGTACCGCATAGATAATGCACGTATTTATGCACCGCAGCCGCAATCAGATCTCACTTTATTTGCAGATAGCGTAGCAGACCAATGGAGCATTTGGGATTGTTGTGCTGGTAGTACACCAACTGTAGAAACAGACGACGAAGCACACGGCTCAGTTGCTGAGTTTCAAATTGGTGCTCAACCAACTGTAATGGGTTTCTTAGCAGCAGATGGCGTGAGTTTTGATGCATCACACATGTTATCTCAAGGTGTAGTTCGTTTTGAAATGAAAATCGTTTCAAACGCAAGTAACCAAGATGCGCAGTGGTTATTTAAAATCGAATCAAACGATGCAGGGCAAGCTGTGGAGCTTCCACTAAGTGCAAGCCAAGAAGGTGTCGAGCCAGTGGTTGGTGAATGGCAAACATACACATATACACTTGCCGATTTACTAAGTGCAGGCCTTGATATTAGTGCAATCGACGTTGTTATGGTGTTCCCTTCATGGGGCATGGGTGAAGGTGCGGTTTACCGTATCGATAATGCAGTCATTGCGAATCCTTAATTAACACTGGCAACAATGGTGGGTGCCAAACTGGCACCTACATACCATGGCAACAAATTGCAAAAGCAGGTAAATCATGAAAAGCACAAAATTTATTAAAACGCCTCTTGCAGCTTCAGTGGCGATGATCTTAACCGCAGGGTTTGGCACTATGCCGATGGCTTACGCGCAAGATGAGCAAGCTGACAAAGAAATAGAAATTATTGAAGTAAAAGGTATTCGTGGCAGTTTGATCCGCGCCATGGATATGAAACGCGATGCTACAGGTGTAGTTGATGCGATTTCGGCAGAAGAAATGGGTAAATTCCCAGATACTAACTTAGCCGAGTCACTGCAACGTATTACCGGTGTATCTGTTAGTCGTTCAAACGGCGAAGGCAGCGAAATCACAGTGCGTGGTTTTGGCCCTGAGTTTAACCTGGTAATGCTTAACGGCCGTCAAATGCCGGGTACTGGTTATACACGTTCTTACGCCCTTGAAAATATCGCCGCTGACGGTGTAAGTGCACTTGAAGTTGCAAAATCTGGTCAAGCAGATGTACCAAGTGGTGGTCTTGGGGCAACAGTAAACATTATTACGACTCGCCCTTTAAATAGCCCAGGTGAAAAATTTAGTTCGTCTATTAAGGCTATTCACGACTCGTCAAATGAAAAAGGGGATGATGTAACTCCTGAATTCTCAGCGATGTACAGTAATACATATGTTGATAATTCAGTTGGCTTTGCCGTTTCATTCTCACATCAAGAGCGTGATTTCCAACAACAAAGCGCAAACATTCAAGGCTGGCAAGCAAATGTAGATTTACCATCATTAGATGAAGGTGACTACATTGACCCACGTCCAGTAGATAGTGAAGGCAACCGTGTTGGTAACCATTTCTTTCCAAAAGATATGAACTACAGCATTGCTGATGTTGAACGTGAGCGTACTAACGGCCAAGTGACTTTACAATATGCACCAGTTGAAAACTTCACTGCAACGGTTGATTACACGGCAAGCCGTGCAATTACAGGCGTTGAAACAACAGGTTGGGGTATTTGGAATGAGTTTGGCAGCAACATTAATAGCTATGAGCTAGATGAAAATGGTACTGCACTTTATGCCGATATTAGTGGTAACGATGGTTCATTTACTGCAAGCCGTGGCACTACAGAAGTAAAAGCACGCTCAATTGGTTTAAATTTAGAGTGGCAAATCAACGATGCGTGGGAAGTTGAGTTCGATTATCACGATTCGAAGAATGAAACAGACAATGGTGCAGATGACGGTTTAGGTTCTGACGGCCAGATCATTCTTGGTTCTGACCAACTCCGTAGCAAGGTGTATGACTATCGTACTGGTGAAATCCCGCATGCATATGTTAATTGGAATAATGGCACAACGGTACTTGATCCAAGTGAAATTGATTCGAACTTCAGCCAGTTTATTTATTCGCCGGGTGAGTCTAATGTAGAGCAAGCGCAGCTTCATGCTACGTGGTTAAATGACAGCTTTGAAATTCCACTTGTTAAAGTGAAATTTGGTGCTGCCAATACCAAGCAAACTATGGGTGGTTTTACTGCGTGGAGTGGCTTACGTGGTGGTCCTGGCTTTAACCCATCATTTACAGATATCTTCCCAGACGGTATGTTCACTTATAATGATACTGGTGACATGCTAGATCAGTTCGCTGGTGGTGGTAGTGCCCTTGAACCAAATTACTATTACACCTATAGCTTTGAAGAAGCTTTGGCTCGTCAGCTTGCTTTTTTAAACGAAGGTTTATTGGGCGATAACCAATACTCAATTGACCCATTTTTTGATGGTATCGACAGTGAAAGCTATGTAGAAGAAAAAACGCAAAGCTTCTACGTCAATACACTTTGGGAGTTTGAGTTATCTGACTACTTTGTTCAAATTAATGCAGGCTTACGTTACGAAGAGACTGATGTAACCAGTACGGTTCGCCAACGTGTTGAAAGCCAAGTTAACTGGGTGAGTGCATCTGAATGGATCATGCAATACGAAACTGGTGGTACAGATAACTTTTACCAAGAAGAAGGTAATTATGATATCTGGTTACCGAATATCGACGTAAAAGTTGAGATTACAGATGAGCTTGTTGGTCGTGTTTCGTGGGGTAAAACCATGGCACGTGCACCGCTTGGTAACCTTGCTGGTGGTCGAAGCTTAACTGGTAGTCCAAAACCAGGTTCGCGTACAGGTGGTCAAGGTAATACTAACTTATTGCCTTTCGAATCAACTAACTTAGACTTATCGCTTGAGTATTACTATGGCGAAGGCAGCTATGCATCAGTTGGTTACTTCAAAAAAGACGTTGATAACTTTATTCAAACGCAAATTACTGAAACAACGATAGAAGGTCTACATGACATTCTAAATGGTCCACGTTATCAAGATGCCGTAGCTTCAGTTGAAGCACGCGGTGAGCAAGCAACGAGTGATGCAATCTTCAATGAAATGCTGGCACTTGGTTATGGGAATGCGGATGGTGCTATTGAACCAACTAGTGCAGACCCACTAATGGTATGGAATATTTCTCAGCCACAGAATACTGATAGCAAATCGGTAGATGGCTTTGAAGTTGCTGTACAGCACTTGTTTGGTGAAAGTGGTTTCGGTTTAGGTGTTAACGCTACATTTGTAGATGGTGATGTTGAATTTGATGTTAATAGTTTAACACAGCAAGCGCCTTTATCAGGTTTGAGTGATTCTGCTAACTTCCAAGCATTCTACGATAAAGACGGCTTGTCAGTTAAAGTTACTTACGCTTGGCGTGATTCGTACTTGATTGGTGTTGGTCAAGCGCAAGGCTCATCTGATGCACCGCCACAATTTGGCGATACGTTTGGTCAATGGGACTTAAGCGTTAACTACGACATTAATGAAAACATGACAGTTTTCTTTGAAGGTATAAACCTTAACAACGAAACTGAACGTGGTTATGGCCGTTATGAAGAGCAGTTCTTATTTGCTCGTCAATACGGACCTCGTTACACAATCGGTGCACGTTATAGCTTTTAATCTCATATGAACCCTAATGAGAACCAAAGCCGCTCAATGAGCGGCTTTTTATTTTAGTAAATATAAAAAGGATACACAGCGCTTAAATAAGTTTATTGCGACTGAAAAAGTAAGCTGAAAAATAGCAGAAAATAGCAATGCCGGGGTTAATTAATAAATTGGGCATAAACACAATGTCGGTTTCACCATAACAATAAAGATAAAAGACCATGGTGAGTAATGAAGGTAGCGGGAAAAAGAAAGTTTCGTTTGCGACTAGGCCAACCACCGACCAGCTTGTTAGTAACAATGAGCCAATGAAGACGAGAAAGCCGTGCCAAATTTCTTGTTTTTTAGCGTAGTGTTTGGCGATTAAAATAGCAACAACACATGCTGGCAATGTTATTACGGATAAAATAACGTAATCCATAACAACTTATCCTCACTCTCCCTATAATTCGGTAATTAGAACAAAACTCATGACTTCAGATAAATCAGAAACAGCTGATGTTGTTACCTGAGAAGACTTATTTAATCGAGATTTATTAGCGCAACACGCTGCTGATTTGTGTAATATATGTCACACTATGTCCATTCCATTTTGCTTAACTGCTACACAATAAACTCTTTGTGTTTTTAAGTTTAAGCTTAGCGTGTTTTTTCAGCTTAAAATCATATGTTTAAGTTGTTTTAGGTAGAATAATAAATGAGATTATCAGATACCCATATTCAGCAGTATATTGACCAAGGCCGTATAGTTATTGAGCCTACACCGAGTAAAGAAATGATTTCAGGTGTGACGGTGGACTTGCGTTTGGGCAATAAATTTCGAGTTTTCCAAGATCATACCGCAGCTTATGTTGACTTAAGTGGTCCAAAAGATCAGCTAAACAAGGCGATGGAATCCATTATGAGTGATGAAATTGTGCTTGCTGAAGAAGAAGCTTTTTTCCTTCATCCAGGTGAATTAGCTTTGGCAATTACCTATGAAAAAGTAACTTTACCTGCTGATATTGTAGGTTGGTTAGATGGTCGTTCATCGTTAGCACGACTTGGCTTGATGGTACATGTAACTGCACATCGTATTGATCCCGGTTGGTCAGGAAATATTGTTTTGGAGTTTTATAACTCAGGTAAATTGCCATTAGCGCTACGCCCAATGATGAAGATTGGCGCTATGAGTTTTGAAACCATGACAAGTCCTGCTGAGAACCCTTACAACACACGTAAAGATGCAAAATATAAGGATCAAAACTCAGCTGTTGCAAGTCGAATAAGTGATGATAATAAGTAAAGTATTGTGTGGCTTTTAGTGCCACACGCCCATACACCTAAACTTTTTACCTAATTAAAGTCTGCATAATTGGCAATTTAAGCGTATTACCCCCATACTTTTAGCTGGTGTTTAAAGCACGGCTAAAATGCATTTTATTGGCAAGCACATCCATCGGGTTGTTAGAACGCTGCTCATAACAATGTGTTGTGTATTTTTACACAGCTTTAGTACCTTTGCTGCCAATGAGAGTTCATCGATTTGGCTGCTTGACTCTGCCGAGCCTCTTGCCAAATTAAGTCAATCGCTGGAACAATCACTTCAAAATGCAGAACAGCTAAATGCTCTCGAAAGCAGTTCAATCCGCCTTGCCCCGCAAACATCCCACTGGTTAATAATCGATTTATTGCAACTACCCGACAATAAAAATTACGTTGTTTATCTAGGTGAGCCAAATTTAACCTGGGTAAAGTTTTATCTGTTAGATGAAAATTCTCAGGCTACCAATAATCAGCGGCTCGCCTCACTTGAAAGCTTATCGAATGTGCGACCACATTGGTTAATAGAGCATAGTCAAGGTCATCGCTGGGCACTGGTTAACTTTGAGCACGATAGGGCGCTGACTATAGAAGTTGGGGTAGTTGCTGCAAAAACCTTTGAAATAAACTTACATCAAATCATTTTAAGCTATGGCGCTATTTTAGGTGTGCTGATTATATGCATGTTTGTGTGCGCTATTTATTTTGTGGTATCGCAGCAACCAAAATACCTGCTGCTGAATGCTTACTTCGTACTGGTTAGTATCGGATTTTTGATTGATAACGGGCTAATAAGCTATTTCGTTAATGGCATAGATTGGGAAGCAAAATGGCCTGTTAATGAGTTTGCATTATATTTTGCGAGCTATTTCTTATATCACTTTCTGGCAATCCATACCTATAAACCCCGCTTTAAAAAAGCGTGGCAAGTAATGATGGCCTGTTTAGTCAGCGCGGCCGTGTTGTCATCACTATTGCCTCAGTTTAATCATCAATGGTTATTTATAGTTTCATGTATTGGGTTTTTAAGTTTTGCAGCTGCTGTATTTTTTAGTGTAATGCAGCGAAAAAATAGCCGCACCTATCTACGTGTATTTATGTTAATGACGATTGTGACTCAGGTGCTTAGTTTATTCATTTGGAATGGCTTTGGTATTGGTTACCATGGTGTTCATAACACCATTTTGCTTATCACATCACTGGCGATATGTTCCGTGCTGTTACTTAAAGATCGTCAGCAAATAGCGGCATTTAATTATTCGATGCTGCATGATGCGGAGACTAAACTGCCTAATAAGCAATTTTTGCTCGCACAAATGATGAAAAAAGTATCGCAGAAACAGCACTTTTCTGTCTTATTATTTAAACCACATGTTCTTTCAAATGCGCGTTCTACGTTTGGTTTTGAGCAAGCAAATATTTGTATCAATGAAAGATTAAGTATCTTAAATACTCAGCTACAGACCATGAATGCATTAAAGCTTGAAATTCAAGCCAGTAGAAGCGCATGGCTTGCTCATGTTGATGACAGTACGTTTGGTTGCTTAGTGATAGGTGAATTAGAACTCAGTCATATAGAGCAGTTTGCATGTTTGATCCATGGGGTATTTGAAGAAGGGCTCACCCATGAAGATATTAATTTAGTCGATAGTGTTGATATTGGTGTTGCTTATTATCCGATGCACGGCAATACCGCGAAGCAAATTTTACAATGTGCCATACAAGCAATGTCTGAAAAACGTTTACAAGGTGAGCGTTGGCGAATGTTCGACTCTGAGAGTGCGCGGCTTTCTGAACAAAGATTATCGATTGCCGCAGGACTTAAAATGGCGATAGATGAAAATCAGTTAAGCTTACACTTTCAACCACAGGTTTGTTTGAAAACAGGCAAAGTAGTGGGCTGTGAAGCTCTCTTACGCTGGCATCATCCAGTATTTGGTGCAGTGAGCCCTGATGTGTTTATTCCAATTGCAGAGTCTGCGGGGGTGATCAATCAGCTCACTGAATGGGTGGTCGAAAATGGAATTCAGTGGCAAGCGAAGTTTTGCACACTGATACCCGATCACGTTATTTCCATTAATATTTCGGCTAAAGATCTATTAAATAAAGACTTACCTGTGCTGTTAATCACCATTTTAAATGAACAAAATGTGCGTGCCGAGTCGGTTATGCTGGAGCTGACTGAGTCAGCTACATTAGAGGAGAGTAAAAAGATTAAAGCCACACTCGATGACTATCGTTTAATTGGCTTAAAACTCGCGATTGATGATTTTGGAACAGGCTATTCTTCACTTGCTTATTTAAGCCAACTTGGCTTTGATGAAGTGAAAATAGATAAACAATTTGTGTTAAATCTACCGTTTTCAGTAAATGATCAGAGTATCTGTCGGGCAACTTGCGACATTGCTGCCACACTAGGCGCGCAGGTGGTTGCAGAAGGAATTGAAGATCAGCAAAGCCTAACTATGCTGCAAAGTTATGGCTGCCAGTTTGGACAAGGGTATTATTTTTCAAAGCCGCTTTGTGCTGATGATTATTTAGCTTGGATTAGTGAGGTGCAGAAAGTTGAACTTAGTTTTGATGCAACAGCGAACCTAGTTGATTAAAGTAATTTAGCAGTGCTGCAAAGCAGCGCATTGCATGCTGCTCATCTGGATAGATTAAGCCACTTGTTGATAAACCACTTACTAAAAAGCTATTTTTTATATCAGGGTGCATGGCAATGCACTTTTCAAAACAGCGAGCTGCGAGTTCCTCAGGCATGCTCATATATAGCTGTTTTACTTGCTGATCAAAAGCAATAGATTGTTTTACATACTCATTTGGGTTTGCACCTGAGTTATCTAAAAAAACCTGATGATAAAAATCATTTAAGCGCTGATTAAGTGGGTGACTTAAATCTGGTGACTGTTCGAGCCATAAGGCAGAACAAAACTGCATGCGTTTTCTATTCGCAAATAAATGTTGGCAGATATGATGATCAAAGGCATGAAACCATTCGTGTGCAAGTGCACCACCCCCGGCATTTTTAGCCAGTGCTAACGTTTGGCTATGGGCATTATAATGTGCTTGTACGCCTTTTTGGCCGCCATGGCCAAAAGCGAAATTAAGCTTACCCCGCAGACCAATAGCTGTTGGCGGTAAGCTCAATATTTGAGCAAGATCGGCTAGGGCGTCATAAATTAAATTAGCCGCGAGAAGACGCTCTTGTTTGTTCACCCAGCTACCCACTAACATAGTACGAAACCCAAACGTGTCACGAATGTCATTGAAATCAACTTGATCATCAAAGCGGTAGTCGGGGCCTTGGCGATTAAAACCTGCACTCAATCGTTTAGAAACACGCATTAAAGATATCGAGTCCTTACATCTTCTGGCATGTGCTTAGTTTGCTTTTCAACTAATGCTGCGAGTAATTTATACAATGGCGTAACGTCAAGCTGTTCAATTAAGTGAAGACTATGGGCTACAGCCTCCAATGTTGACAAGCTATCTTCGCGAGGAGCTTTTCGTATTAAATACTGATTTTGAGGTAGTTGCTTAAAACTAACGGTCTTAAACTCTTGTAAACTAGGGGTAAGTTGGCGCATTTTAAATGCTTTTTTCCACGTTCCATCTATAACAATCAGATGTGTTAGTGTTTGTTTAAATATATTCACTTCTGAGCTTTGCTCATCAAGACACCATGCATCATGGCTTGGGTATAAAACAGCAGTGCTAGATTTTGGCAAAGTTTGCAGCGAAACAAAGTCTTGCTCAGATTCTCCAGCAATAATTTGGCAATTGGCTAAGCCTAAATTCAATAAATGCGCCGTGTTTTTAGTAATTTTTTCCTCACTTGGGTGGCGTAATATAATGATTTTTAGTCTATTATTGATTATGTTTATAGAATCACATAAGCAAGTTTTAGTAGAAAAGCCACAGTGGGAGCATAATTCTCTAGCCATATAAACTCGGAATACGGTAAAAGTATCCATAGTATACATGAGCTTAACCTACAAAGCAGGTTTGCTTTTTGACTAAGAACAGCTAAAGTTGCGGTTCTAGTTTTATGTTTTTGATTGAGGGATAAAAATGACGACAATCACCATAGACGAAAGTGCACTTGAAGGAATGGAATCGCTTTTAGGTGATCAGTTTGCAGATACCTTGAGCTTTTGTTGTAGTGAGTTTCAGCGACTAGGTTCAGAGGTGTTAGCTAACATAGGCACCGATACAGAAGCTGCAGCACGCCATGCACATAGCTTAAAGTCAAATGCGGCACAATTTGGCGCGCAAAGTTTGTCAGAAGTTGCTCAAGCGATTGAACATGCTTTAAACGAAAGTGATTTCGCAACGGCTGAGCAAAAAGCTGGCTATTTAGATGAGCAAGTTATAGGTTCAGTTGAAAAATTACAGGCTTGGTTTACTGGCCGTTAAAAACTTGAATTTATTTCAGTTGTAACTTCAAAAATCCACTAGCATGGTGGCCCTTTACTGGGGTAGTCTAAAGGCTCATTAGTAGAGGTAACCATGTCACAAATAAAAAAGAGTCACAAACTAGACGGTGTCTGTTATGACATCCGTGGGCCTGTGCTTGCACAAGCTCGAAAAATGGAAGATGAAGGCCAAAAAGTATTAAAGTTAAATATCGGTAATCCTGCCGCCTTTGGCTTTGATATGCCTGAAGATATGCATAAAGATATCATCCGTAATTTATATTCAGCCCAAGGCTACTGTGACTCTAAAGGCCTCTACTCAGCCCGTGTGGCTGTCTATCAACACTATCAGCAACGTGGCTTACACAATCTTGATGTCGATAATATTTATATTGGCAACGGGGTAAGTGAATTAATTCAAATGACCACACAAGCATTACTCGATAATGACGATGAGGTCTTGATCCCTGCACCTGATTATCCATTATGGACTGCATCAGTTAAGTTGGCTGGCGGTAACCCAGTGCATTACTTATGTGATGAAGAGCAGGATTGGTTTCCTGATATTGCTGATATAAAAAGTAAAATCACATCGAAAACAAAAGCTTTGGTACTTATTAACCCAAATAACCCAACAGGTGCAGTTTACAGCGATGATTTGCTTATGGAGCTTATTACCATTGCTCGCGAACATAAGTTGCTGTTATTGAGCGATGAAATTTACGAGAAGATTTTATACGATGGTGCAACTCACAGCTCAATTGGAGCCTTATGCGATGACGTGCCAATTATCACCTTTAATGGTTTAGCTAAAACATACCGCGCAGCAGGTTTGCGAATGGGGTGGATGGTGTTAAGCGGCCGCACTAGCATGATGGACGATTTAAGCCGTGGCTTGGATATGCTGGCATCAATGCGTTTATGTGCCAATGTACCGGCACAATATGCTATTCAGCAAGCCTTAGGTGGTGTGCAGTCAATTGACAATTTGATTAACCCTGGTGGTCGCTTGTATGTGCAACGCGACATAGCTTGGCGTGGATTGAATGCTATTGATGGCATTAGCTGTAAAAAGCCTAAAGGGGCACTCTACGCATTTGCGAAAGTAGATACGGCGCACTTTAATATTATAGACGATGAACGCATGATTTTAGATTTACTCAAAGCCGAGAAAATCTTACTTGTGCATGGTCGTGCTTTTAATTGGCCAGATCCTGATCATTTCAGATTGGTGTTTTTACCAAACAAAGATGATTTAACAGAAGCGATGAGTAAGATGCAGCGATTCTTCGCTGATTATCGACAAAGCTAAAAAAAGCGAGCCGAGGCTCGCTTTTTTAATAAGCTTTATCAACACGCACCGTGTTATCGGTGAGATACACAAGGCGAACTTTATCGCCTTGATTAAACAGCATCTGGTTGTCTTTATCTTGAACAACCATGTATTGTTCACCGTTTTCTACTTTTATCATTAATTCAACGAGTTGATATTGTATAACGCGACTGTTTTGTTGACGGTTGTGAGCAACAGAGCCACCAATCATTGAACCTAAAATAGTTGCGACGGTACGACCACTGCCGCCGCCAAACTGATTACCAATAACACCCCCGAGTAATGCACCGCCAAAGGTTTCCCAGCCATTAGTTTTGTCTCTAACTAGCTCTTGATCAGTAATCGTTCGTACCGATTGCACAGATCCAAATAACACCTGCTGTACTGGCACTGCTTTATTACGCTGATAATCAGCGTAACTAGGCGAGCTGAGTAATAAACAGCTTACCAGGATTGTTACTAAGTATTTCATACATCCTCCTGACTACCAGCCAAAAGTTGATTTCTCGCGTGTTTTACGGATTTCAGTTTCATCAGCCCATTCAACTAGGCCACTTTTTAAATCCATTAAACGCATAGTAAATTTGTAATACACATCAGCCTTATCAGCATTTGACTTAACAATGCTCGATAAGTTGCCGTATAACATGTACTGAGCCCCAACTTGTTGACCAAATGCAATCGCTGTACTTGGGTTAACTAGCGGGTCATCGTTTTGAAAATTAAGTTGCTCACGTACCGCTTCAACGCGTGTCATATCAACAAAGCGAAACTTACCACTGCGTAGTAATTGTGTTGAGATTGAATCGGTGATTGATTCTGTATCAATGTGTTCACTGGTTTTATTCTTAATACGCTCTACAAACACGACTGGGCGACTATTTGCTGTCATTGTGCCAACCACAGGTGAAGCAAGTAACGAGTCTGTCATTTGGCTTGCTACTTTTTGTAGATCGGTTGATCCAAAGTTGATATCAGTTGTTTCAACAGCCTGAGCATCGCCGTAGCTAACCACCGCTTTATTGGCACAACCAGAAAGCAGCAAAGTGCTAGTTATCGCAATGGCCGCAGCCGATTTAACAGAAAGTAATTTCATCATGGTTTCCTTAATCTTCAAATTCTTGTGCTTCTGTTGACACTTCACGCACTGCAAGCGAGAAGGTGACAGCATTTGCTGTCGGGGCTAAGCCCGGTAACTGTGTTTTAGCAAATCCAAATAAGGTAATGGGTTGCCAAGGAGAGTGATTGCCGCGTATAACAAAACCATCAGCGTCATACCAAGTAAATTGGTACTGTAAATACTGTGATTTTTTATATTGGCTTGCCAATGTTACAACCACATCTGTTAAGCCGTTTGTTTGGCGTGTTTTTACATCTGTAATTGCAAGTTTTTGCCCTAGTTCTGGGTTATTAACGATCAATTGTTGGTTATATTGTTTTGCAGTTTGCTCAACACCAATGCCAGAAGTGGTCGGGCGTGAGGAGCAGGCCGCAACAAGTAAAATGGTTAATAGTGGCACTAAATATTTCATCATTGCTCCTAAAGTTGAACGACATGTGTGTCATAGTAGCTATTAATAGAGGTTAGGAAAATTAAGGTTAACCCTTGCTTACTAACCGAAAAGTTTATTTCGCCACGACCTGGTACAGATAAAACATGTTCACCAGTTGTCATGGTATTTTGGGCAATACTTAATTGACTTGGTAAGGTAAGCCAACTTCTTGTATCTGCTTGTTCAGAGGCCATGTTATATATATTGGCTAAAATATTACCCACATCGCCGCCGCTTCTTGCCAGTTCAGCACGCATCTTTTCTTTTGCAACCAAGCGCATTACTTGTCTGGTAATTCTTCCTGTACTTTGATCTTTAAGTGTTTTCGCTGCTAGTGCCTCGAGCCTAACGATTGGTTTAAGGATGAAGTTGTCGCCATCCAATGTAATGTTCTTGTCGTTATTTGCATAAGGTGCGCCGCGGTATACAGGCATAGCGATACTATAAAAACGCGCATCTCCACGGGACGAATAAATAGGCAAGCGTAATTGAAACTCTTGTCTTGCTGGTATTAAACCTTGCTCTGCAATTACAATTACTTGGCCTGTGTTTGGCTTATGCTGCTTAAGTTCACCAAAGCGTTTACTAAATTCTTCAAAGTCTTGCTCAAAGCCTTGTTTTTTAGCAAGTCGTAAAACAGTTTGTTGTAGGTAGCTATTATCGCTATTTATTTCGAGCGCTTTTTTATAGTCGATATAGGCATCATCAAACTGTTTATCCGCCTCATAAAGCAGGCCCGACAAATAGAACGTAAAGGCATTTTGAAAACCATTTTTAACATTGCCAATTAACTCGGCCATATCGGGATAACCCTCAGCTGCATTTTCTGCTTGTTCATCAAGTACAGCTTGGTTGTCTTTTAATGCATCTTCTTGCACTTTATTTGCGCGTCTAACTTCAACTAATGCTGATTCAAGTTGGTTATCAAATACGTAGCTCAGTGCTTTGTAACTATGTAACATGGTCATTTCATAGGCTGCAGGCTCATAACCAATCACTGAATCATTTGTTAATAATGAATTTGTTTGTTCAAGACTTGTGCTTAGTTGTATTTTGGCTGCTTGACGCTTTTTTTCCATGTTTTGATAAACAGTTTCAAAGGTCTCATTGGCCTGAGAATTCTGTTTCGCTAAAAATTCAAGACGAGCAGTTTCAAGCTGATTCAATAAATAGTTACTGTGGCCACGGCTATTGCTCGGCAACAATTGCTGCGCATTTTCTATATTATTTTGAGATACAGCTTGGCGCACAGGTCTTAGCTGCGTCGCATAATCTTGGAATAGATCAGTAATACCTATGGTACTGCAGCCTGATAACAGTAAAACAGCGCCAATAAATAAACGTCGATGCACTGAACACTCCTTTTAAACAATGTACTCAGATTAGCATACGCGGCTTAACCTTCTATGATAAATTATGTAAAAAATCGTAAGTTAATAGACAACTTACTGGTCTAGTGTTTTTTAATGTTAAAGGAACACCACATTTGTTAAGTACTGTACTCTATACTTTAATTGCACTGTGTGCGTTTGCAGCTAACTCCTTGCTGTGTCGTATGGCATTACAAAGTGGTGATATCGACCCATTAAGTTTCACTGCCTTACGCTTGGTAAGTGGGGCATTGATGCTGCTTATACTGTTGCAGTGGCAATTAAAATCGCAAAGAGCTAAGCCTTTAACCGATAAAGGTAACAATATTAGTGCGCTTAGTTTATTTGTTTACGCGCTCTGCTTTTCAGTTGCCTACGTTGAGTTAAATACCGGCACGGGCGCACTTATTTTATTTTCTGCGGTGCAACTGACTATGATAGGCCACAGTGTTTTTAACAAAGAGCCGCTTAGTAAAGTGCAGTGGGGGGCGTTGTTTGTAGCCTTTGCTGGCTTTATTTATTTAATGTTGCCCTCTGCAACAGTGCCCTCTTTTTTACCCGCTATGCTTATGGCAATAAGTGGCGTAGCGTGGGGAATTTACAGCATTCGTGGAAAATCATGCAGATCACCGCTGCAAGCAACTAGTTTTAACTTTTTAAGAAGTTTAATACTTGTGCCGATTTTAGTCCTTGTAGCTGCTTTAGATTGGCAAGCAGTCTCAGCCACAGGGATTTGCTTAGCTATAGCCTCAGGAGCACTTGCATCAGGAGTCGGTTACAGTATTTGGTATGTTGCACTACCAAAACTAAAAAGTAGCCAAGCGGGTGTGGTACAACTAACAGTCCCAGTGCTTGCTACAATAGCGGGGGTGCTATTTTTAGATGAGCAACTGACAACGCGTTTAATAATAGCCAGCGCCTTAATTCTTGGCGCTGTTTTGGTGTTTTTAATGGCTAAAAAGCGCAGTCTTTAGATTTAGGGTCATTGATATTTAATACGTAGCGCTCATAAAGCGTGTTAAGTTCAGCTAACATCGCTTGTTTGCCGCTAAGCTCACTTTGTTCAATACATTGCTGTAATGTTTCAACTGACAAATACTGCATCATCTTTGCTGAAGCTCTGATATGGCTAATATGCCAAGGCTCAGGGGCAACCCCGCCTTTATATTCTTGGTAGGGGCGATAAAAACCATACTTTTCAAGGTTATTATCAAGCCATACAGCAAGCTTAGTAAATGGTCCTGTGGTCGAATACTCATCAGGTGTTAATTGCAGTTGATAATCATCGTCAATAGGGCGGGTATCGTAGATGTCGAGGTCGGTACCAAAGTGATGCCTGCTTGCCCCCGGTAGTGCAGAGTAAAGCATAATCGCGTGACACTTTTCAGTATCAGTTAAACGTTGTAAGTCTACCGTTTTTTGCTCAAGAGTATAAACTGGGCGAAGACCCTGAAATTTAGCATTCCAAATAGCACTTTGACGCTGAAAATCGCGAAAGCTTGAGGCTATCGCCAAATCAATACCTGCTTCTTTCGCGCCTTGTTGAAGGGCTAAAAAGTCATCGACAATATCACCATGCAAGCGGTGGTTTTGTAGCCCAACTAAATGTGAGCTACTTAACCCTGTGGCGCATTGTTTAAGCTCGGTTTGGTTCATGTAAGCAGTTGCTCTAAAATGATTTCATAAATATCTGCAAGCTGAATTAAATCATCTGTGCTAACACATTCGTTTACTTTATGAATGGTTTCATTACGAGGGCCCAGCTCAATAACTTTGGCACCTGTTTGCGCAATAAAACGGCCATCAGATGTACCACCGGTGGTTTCAAGCGCTGTGTCGCGTCCGGTTACCTGCTTAATAGCGTGTACCGTAGCATCAACTAACGGACCGTGATCGGTTAAAAACGGTAGTCCATTAACAATCCAACTTAGTTCATAATCAAGGTTATGTTTTTCAACAATATCAACAACTCTTTGTTGTAGCTGTTGATAGGTTACTTCGGTACTAAAGCGAAAGTTGAATTGAATGTCGAGCTCGCCTGGGATCACATTGCCAGCTCCGGTGCCACCATTTATATTTGAAACTTGAAAGCTTGTTGCAGGGAAAAACTCGTTACCCTGATCCCACTCGGTTTGGCTAAGTTCAGTTAACGCCGGTGCAGCTAAGTGAATTGGGTTTTGTGCTAAATGTGGATAAGCAACGTGACCTTGTACACCTTTAACGGTTAAAAAGCCTGTTAATGAGCCGCGACGACCATTTTTTACTACATCACCCAGTTTATCTCGCGACGATGGTTCGCCAACTAAGCATAAATCAATCTTCTCACCACGGGCTTCAAGGGTATCGATAACACGGGTTGTCCCGTTGATAAACGGGCCTTCTTCATCTGATGTAATTAAAAATGAAATAGACCCTTTATGATCTGGGTGTTTTGCAATAAAGCGCTCAGTGGCAACAACCATAGCTGCTAAGGAGCCTTTCATATCGGCTGCACCGCGTCCGTGTAGCATGCCGTCTTTTACCAGTGCCGAAAAAGGCGGGTGCTGCCAATTTTTTTCAGGACCTGTTGGTACAACATCTGTGTGACCAGCAAAACAAAAATGCGGTGACGCATCTCCCTTACGAGCCCAGGTATTTAGCGTATCGGTGAAAAACAGTGATTCAATATTAAAGCCAAGTTTTTCAAGGCGCTCGTTCATTAACGCTTGGCAACCAGCATCTTCAGGGGTCACTGATTCACGCTGGATAAGTGCTTGAGCAAGTTCAATAACAGCGTGAGTCATTAGGCAAAAATCTCATCGTATTGAGCTGCTTTAAAACCTAAGTGGTATTGGCCATTATGCACAAGTACCGGGCGCTTGATCATCGCAGGTTGCTCAACTAATAATGCTAATGCTGATTCTTTATCGAGATTTTGTTTTTGTTCATCAGATAACTGGCGATAAGTTGTGCCGCGTTTATTAACTAAATCTTGCCAATCAATATGCGCTGCAAATTCATTAACTAGCTCTGCACTGATGCCGTCTTTACGGTAATCATGGAAAGTAAACTCTTGATTATTATCAGATAAATATTTTTTCGCTTTTTTAATTGTATCGCAATTGCTGATACCATACATGATAGTCATAAATTCTACTTTTTAGTTACAGTGAGTAAAGTATCTACCCCAGCAATGACCTGAGATAGTGAATAATAAAGGGGGCCAAGATTATGGCTGTTGAGCACGCAAACTGTGCCTAGCATAGGGCTGCTTAGCTCGCGTAGGTCAAAATAGGCTAATCGCTCACCTTGGCTAATTTTACTGCCATTTAGCTTAGCAATGTTGGTGTGGCTAATATGCTCTTCTATAGATGAAAACGATAAATTTAATAATATTTTCAAACCATTTTTGGCCTGTAAAATATATTCTTTTCCTGCATTTTTAACTTGTAATAGTGTGCCATCGAAAGGGGCAATAATATTGTGGCTCGTTAGTTCTACACAAATCCCAGGACCAACGGTGGCATACCTAAAAAAAGGCTCTGGGTGTTCAGCCATACTTTTAACACGACCTGTAAAAGGGCTTTTGATTGCCATACAACGCGCTTTTCTTAGGCTGCGCTCAGGCAAATATTGAACGTCGATACTCATGGCTTATTTAACGTCACCTATCACATGGTAACCGTCTTTTCGAAGTGCTGTAATGGCTTTTGCCATGCTTTGCTTTTTCACCAAGACATAATCGGTATCGTACGTTGATAAAGCAAAAATCGAAATTGACGCTTTAGCAAGCACACCAGAAATGTTCGCCATAATACCCGTTAAAGAAAAGCCAAGAGGGCCAATCACTTCAAGTGCTAGCCAATCAGTTTCTTGATCTAAACTGTCTATTGCAAAGGTACTTGGGCATACAATTGATAGCTCATCGGCGGTTTTAGCAATAAAGAAAATAGCTTGTTGGAGTAGGGCAGGATCAATCGTTGCATCAACATCTAAACTATGAATGGTAAGTTCTTCACTATGAAGTTGTAACGTTTGTTTTGACATCTGTGATCCTATCTTTGAAGCCTTTGAATTTATAGTATAGGTAAACAAAGTTAAGATAAAGCGCAATAATTTTGATTGCTGGGGATTTGCTCAGTTTAGCCTTTAAATATTGTCCACAGATTCTGTGGATAAATATGGGAATAGCTCAGTATAAAGAAGGTAATAGGCTAATTTATAAAGAATTTATAAATTAGCCTAATTTTTGAAGGGTTAATTTTCTAAGCTTTCAACTTGCTTAGCTTGAATCGCCGTAAGGGCAATGGTGTAAACAATATCGTCTACTAATGCACCACGGCTCAAGTCATTTACTGGCTTACGCATACCTTGCAGCATTGGGCCAATACTAATTAAGTCAGCACTACGTTGCACGGCTTTATAGGTTGTATTACCGGTATTTAAATCTGGGAATACGAACACCGTCGCTTTACCTGCTACAGGGCTGCCAGGAGCTTTCTTAATCGCAACGTTTTCCATAATTGCAGCGTCGTACTGAAGTGGGCCATCAATCACTAAATCAGGGCGCTTTTGCTGGGCAAGCTTAGTGGCTTCACGCACTTTTTCTACGTCAGCACCTGAACCCGAAGTACCCGTACTGTAGCTGATCATTGCAACACGAGGCTCAATACCAAACGCGGCGGCTGAGTCTGCTGATTGAATTGCAATATCGGCTAGCTGCTCTGCGGTTGGGTCTGGGTTAATTGCACAGTCACCATAAACCAGTACTTGATCAGGTAACAGCATAAAGAATACCGATGAGACTAACGACGAGCCCGGTGCAGTTTTAATTAACTGTAACGGTGGGCGAATGGTGTTTGCAGTGGTGTTAACAGCGCCCGAAACTAAGCCATCAACTTTACCTTGCTCAAGCATCATGGTACCAAGTACCACATTGTCGAGTAGTTGCTCTTGGGCAATAACTTCAGTTAAGCCTTTGTTTTTACGAATTTCGACCATCGGCGCAACGTAATCGTTAATTACATCACTCGGTTCAATAATTGTAACGTTATCGTTGAGCTCTACACCTTGTTGCTCTGCAATACGTAAAATCTCTTCTTTGTCACCAAGCAGGATTGTTTTAGCAATACCACGTTGGCCACAAATTGCCGCAGCTTTAATCGTACGCGGCTCATTACCTTCAGGTAAAACTACGGTTTTATTCGCTTGACGAGCTTTGTCCGTTAGTAAGAAACGAAACGCAGGCGGTGACATTTTACGAGTACGGCCAACACTTTTCGCAAGGCTGTCTAACCAATCAGAGTCGATATGGCTGGCGTTATGATCTTTCACCTTATCGATACGTTGGTCATCATCACATGGTACTTCCATATTGAAGTTGTGCAGCAAGAGTGACGTGCGCCAAGTATCTTCCTCTGTTGCAAGAATTGGCAGGCCTGTGTCCATGGCTTGCTCGCACAATTTCATAATGCGATCTTCAGGCTTAAAGCCACCGGTTAATAAAATCGCCCCAAGTTTGGTGCCATTCATGGCCGATAAACAAGCCGCAACTAATACATCAGAGCGATCGCCTGGTGTTACCAGTAATGCACCCGGGGTAAAGTGGCTTAAAATGTTTGAAACCGTTCGCGCACAGAAAGTGACACGACGTAAACGACGGTGAGCCATGTCGCCTTCGTTAATGACTTCGGCTTTTAAGTATTCACATAAATCGCGCACACGCGGCGCTACTAGGTCGAAATCCCACGGAATTGAACCTAATAACTTAAATGGGTGCTTTCTGAAAATCGGCAGTGATGCTAAACGGTTTAATTCGTTTTCAAGTTGCTCAGGCTCATGGGCCTCAACAAGGTCTGCACGTGCGCGACCTTCGTCATCTAAAGGAGCATTTACTTTGTTGAAAATACAACCTAGCACGCGAGGGTGGTTAACACCGCCATAGTTGCCAGAGGCGATTTCTAAACGGTCTTCAATTTGGTCATTGCTATCGTTGCTTGGTGTTAATACAAAAACAATATCAGCACCCAGTGTTTGCGCGATTTCGCGGTTTACACGGCCAGCATAAGGCTGACGACGTGTTGGCACCATACCTTCGATAATCGCAATTTCGTCTTCTTTAATAGTGCTTTCAAAGCGCTCTACGATTTCTTCTAGTAAGTCGTCGCCTTTACCATCACCAATCATTTGCTCTGCATAGCTCAGCTCAAATGGTGTAGGTGGATTAATTGGCGAGCCATGGGTGACAATTTGCGTTGACTTTTCTGGGCCTGTATCGCCAGAACGAGGCTGTGCGATTGGCTTAAAAAAGTTTACCTTTAGCGCTTTTTGCTCAAGCGCGCGGACTAAACCAACAGAAACAGACGTTAAACCAACCCCCGTTGAAATAGGGATCAACATAATTCTATGTGCCATTTACTTAAGCCTCCTGTGCAATACGGGCTGCATCGTTTGCAATAACCCATTCTTCGTTGGTTGGGATCACAAACGCTTTCGCATGCGCTTGGCCTTTTGAAATTAGACCTTCTTTACCAAAACGTGCCGCTAAGTTTGCATCTTCATCACACTCAAGGCCTAAAAAGCCTAATTGAGTGATGACTTTGTCACGAATAATATCTGAGTTTTCACCGATACCGCCGGTAAAAATAAGTGCATCTAAACGTTGTAGAGGAACTAAAAAAGCAGCTATTTGTTTAGCTAAGCGGTAACAGAAGATATCGAGTGCAAGGTTTGCTTGCGGGTGGCCTTCAACGGCGGCTTCTTCGATAGTGCGGCAGTCATTTGATAATTCACTAATACCTAGCAAGCCACTTTGCTTATTGAGTAAATCATCAATTTCTTGAGCAGTGTAATTAAGTTGCTGCGTTAAGAAAGTGAATAAACCCGGATCGATGCTACCACTGCGAGTACCCATCACTAAGCCTTCAAGCGGCGTAAGACCCATACTGGTATCTACGCTCTTGCCATCTTTAATCGCACACACTGAGCAACCATTACCTAAATGTGCACTGATCACATTAGTTTGCTCGCGCACTTTGCCTAATAATTTTGCTGCTTCACCAGCAACGTAGTAATGACTGGTACCATGAAAACCATAGCGTCTTACGCCATGCTCTTTATAAAGCGAGTAAGGCAAAGCATATAAGTAAGCAATATTTGGCATGGTTTGGTGAAACGCAGTATCAAACACGGCAATTTGTGGCAGCGCTGAGAACGCTTGCTTTGCAGTGCAAATACCCAATAAGTTTGCTGGGTTATGAAGTGGTGCAAGTGCCGCTGTTTTTTCAATAGCTGCAAGTACATCATCGTCGATAAGTACAGATTCAGTGAAATGCTCGCCACCGTGCACAACACGATGACCTACAGCGATTAAATTATTTGCAAGACCTAAGTTATTGACTAGCTTAACTAATTCAGCAATCGCCGCATCGTGGGCTTGACCTTTAGCAAGTTCAATCAGCTTTTTTTCACCATTATATTTATATTTGATTGAAGGCGTGTCTGAGCCAAGGCGCTCAGCTAAACCTGAAATAACTTCGTCAGAAGTGGTGGCATCTAAAATGGCAAATTTTAAACTTGAACTACCACAGTTCAGTACTAAAACATGGTGTGGTGGGTAAAGGGGCGTTGGCATAGCTAGGTCCTAAAAGTACGATATCAGTCAGTGTATATTAAGGCTTGATAATTAGAATTCTTTGCCAGTATAGTAAATAAGTATTTTGTTGCTACACTTAACAAAGGTGGGCTGTAATTATACTAAAGTCTCGTTGACTTAAGCCGATAACATTTTATCTCATTTAGACTATTAACGTTAGTGTCATTGACATAAATTGTTATAAAAACGAGGACAGGTTTTGCAGGGATTGTATCCGGGAGTGTGTTACACTCAGTTGTGAAACAGTATGAAAACCCGAGGAGTGATGATGCAAAAAGGTGTCATGTCACAAGTGCAAACAGGTCGTCAGTACGCGAAAAAATGGCCAATGCGACAAGAGCTAGCTCCAATGTTTGCTGAATTCAGAGTGATCAAAGCCACTGACTTGGCGATCACAGTCATGCCTATTCTGGCTATGTTCACAGTGTTCATGCAAGTAAACTATTTAGGTAGTGATTACTTCCCTCAAGCTATTACTATCGCTTTATTTTTTCTGTCGTTACCTTTTCAAGGCTTGCTGTGGTTAGGTCGTCGCGCTCAAACCCGTTTAGAACCAGCTATGTTAAGTTGGTATACCGAGCTGCATAGTAAAATGAAGGCACATGGCTATCAGTCACAACTCACAACTGAAAAACCATGCTACACAGATTTAGCTCAACTTTTAAAAGATATGTTCGAAAAGATGGATAAAGCGTTCACAAAAGAACACTTTTAATCACGAATAAACTGGCTCACATAAAACGATAACGTTACTTTTTGTGGGCCTTGTTGCTCTATCTGCTGCCAATGCTCTGGGCGAAACTTCCAAGCAAACGGTGTCATCATAATTAAATGTTTAATCTCATCAATAGGCAATAGCACCTGTTGCTCTAGTAAGTTTATTGACTCTTTACTAAATCCTGCTGGTGGCTCTATCTCTGTATGTGGTTTTACATCCGCATAAATAAACGCTTTTAATTCTTTAAGATGCCAAGGTCCTGGGCTTGCAACAATTAGACTGCCTTGCGATTTGGCAAGTCGAGCAAGTTCTTGTGCAAATAAGGGGGCAAACACACTGACAAGCACATCGGCAGATGCGTCAGCAAAAGGGGCTTGACTAATCGAGGCAACACTAAAGTTTGCATTTTCATAACGCTTAGCCGCGTATTTTACCGCCGGCTTCGAAATATCAACACCATATACTTCGGCACTCGATTGCGCTGCTATTGCTTGGGTATAAAAGCCTTCGCCACATCCTAAATCAATTACTGTATTTGGTTTCAGTGATGCCACTAACTCAGCTAAAGCTTGCTGTAAAAAAAGGTAGTGCCCCGCACTTAAAAAAGCTCGGCGTGCTTGCACCATTTCAAGGTTATCACCCGGTTGTTTCGACTTTTTATTTTGCACGGGTAGTAAATTGACATAACCCTCTTTGGCGATATCAAAACTATGGTTGTTGTCACAGCGGTAAGTTTTATCGGTTAGCGTAAGTTCAAGTTTGCAAAGCGGGCAGTGATAGTGAAGACTCATGAGTCTAAATAGTCCTTATCATAAAAGGTTTTAACCCAGTGCGGGCGATAGGTGATCAACAAGGTAATAGCCATGCCATTGAGCATTGCTTCAGGAAACCAAATTATGGCACATAGAATGAGATAGTTTTCTGAAATCTCAATAAAACTGTAATCACCCAATAAGTAATAAAACACACCACTGGTAAGTATTTTGATACAAGCGATAACAGCCGCGGTTAGAAATGCGCATAAAAAGATATAAATAAAAAAGTGTCTTGGTAAATAGCTATAGCAAAGTACAAAACACAAGTAACTCAGCGTGATAGGTATAAATGCCGTAAATAGTAAATGCACAGGTAATAAGGGCAGTGGTAACTGAGCGACTAACACCAGCAGTAGACTTGCAAGGCTGCTTGCAAAAATAGCTAGTCGCCAACCTAAAATCAGGGTCACTGCGGTGACCCCTAATATATGCAATTCGAGGCCCGGCAATATTCCCGCTTTAATGCGCCATAATATTGCAAGTACTAAAGCACACGCGAGCACACCCACTTGTCTTATTGGTGTTGCCAATAATTGGGATGCGCTTTGCTTATCAAAGCTTAGCCAAAGTACTAAAGCCACACAGCTCCACAAAGGGAGCTGCCATTGCATCGTCTCTATCATGCGTTAAATGTTGACCAAATTGGCGCATGATCAGATGGTTTTTCGATACCACGTAATTCGTAATCGATACCTGAATCAACACAACGCTCAGCAAGCGCTGGGGTTGCTAAAATCACATCAATACGTAAACCGCGATTGTCATCAAAACCTTTTGAGCGGTAATCAAACCACGAATATTGTTCGGTTTTTTCTGGGTATAGTTCACGGAAGGTATCTTTAAAGCCCCAGTTTAATAACGTGCTTAACCATTCACGCTCTTCTGGTTGAAAAGAACATTTACCCGTTTTTAACCAGCGCTTACGGTTAGGCTCTCCAATACCAATGTCGAGATCGGTTGGTGAAATATTAATGTCGCCCATCACAATAACATCTTGCTCTGGTGTGTGATTATCTTCTAAGTGGGTCATTAGATCTTTATAGAATTGACGCTTATATGGGAACTTGGTTTCATGGGCAATATTATCGCCTTGTGGGAAATAGCCATTCATTACAGTAAGATCGCGACCATTTTCTTGGGTCACTGTTACGCTGATCATTCGACGCTGTGATTCATCTGTATCGGTTGCAAAACCTTTTACAACCGATTTAGGTTCTTGCTTACATAGCATTGCCACGCCGTAATGCGCTTTTTGACCATGGAAATAAACGTGATAACCCATTTTTTGTACATCCTCAAGCGGGAAGGCTTCATCATGCACTTTGATTTCTTGTAAGCCAATGATATCTGGTTGATGTTTATCAATCACCGCTTGCAACTGGTGTAAACGGGCGCGCAGGCCGTTAATGTTAAATGAGATTACCTTCATGGATTACCTATCTGAATTTTTGTTTATTCGTTTAGCGCAATTCTACCATCAAAATAGGGCTTATTCATGAGCAAATTACGAAAATCAAATTGAATAAATGTTGAACAATTGCTGCTTATTTTAAAAACATTGTTAACTCAGTATTAATAATTAAATTAAATAAATAATTCAGTTGATCTACTTATTTTTGGTTATATAATGCGCGCAAATCACCCGTTCATATTATGTACTATTTAAAGGTAAACCATGAAAAAACAATTAGTGATGCTTTCTCTTGCATGTATCTCATTTGGCTCATTAGCAAGCAACCCGCACTACTTTTCAGCTGATAACCGTATTGAATCAAAGTTATGTAGCTTAAGTGCGAACGAAGGGTTTACCGCTGCACGTAAAGAAGCAGCAAAGCATGGCATTTCAATGTCACGTTTTTCAAAGAGCATTTTATGTAACGGTACTGACATCCGTGAAATTGCTAAAAAAGCACAATCACAAGAAGCTGCAACAAAGGCAGCTGTTGAAGTGTTTGCTAAAAATGAGCAAAAAGAGACTCAACTTTGTATCACTGCACTTAAAAAAGGTTTAACACCTGTGCGTGAAAAAATTGGTAACTTAAATACTTTAAAATGTAATGGCGAAGCAGTAACAGATTTCGTTAAGCGTTACCAAAACGCAGCTATCTAATAGCAACATTATAGTTAGATTGAAAAAGCGCTCTTTAGAGCGCTTTTTTTATGAAAAAATTACAGTAATTAATGAAAAGCTTGCTAAATTATAGGCTTAACCTTAACTTAACTAGGTTGTAAGTGCTTGATTTTAGCCAATAAGGCATTTTGGCATTCAACTTGTAACAGTCGAAGTGAATCTAATCGACTACAAGGAAATGTCTTATGAAAAAGTTAACTTTAGCATCAACAATTTTAGCAGCATTAAGCCTATCAGCCTGTTCTGCGAGTAACTCTTTAGCAAAAATCGACAGCGATTTTGGCAGCCTAGATAATGACAACGACGGTTATATCTCTAAAGTAGAAGCTGACGACGGTGCTATTTGGGAGCACTTTTCAAATATCGATACCAATATGGATGAGCAAATCAGCCGTACTGAATTTAATGCTTACATGCAGTTAAATACAGGTAAGGTGGCAACTGATAGTGAGGTATCTGAATCAGCATTTAAAGCTGAAATCGCTAAATTTGACCCAATCGAAAATGACTTTAAATCGTTAGATAACGATAAAAATGGCTATATTTCTATTGAAGAAGCGGATGACGACGACATTGCAAATCACTTTGGCTATATGGATAGCAACAAAGATAAGCGTGTAAGCCGCAATGAGTTTATTAGTTACATTAATAAATATGGCAGTGAAGTTGCCGAAGACGATGCGTTAGAGATGCTTAACAAGAGCTAATTTTATAAAGCAGCTATTAAATACCCCAAAAGCCAGTGTTTTACGCTGGCTTTTTTATAATAATTTTTCCAACCTTGGTCGACTTCTGTCATAATAGAGCGTTAGTGAGTAAAAATGACCTTTAGTAGCAATGGCCGCAAAACGTATCAGTGACGAACAATTAGTCGAAATCATAGAAGCCGCGATTTTTGTTGCCGGAAAGCCCGTGTCTAAGCGTCATTTAAAAGAGACAGTATTAGCTGATTTAAGCGTATCTATGCCACGCATAAATAATGCAATTGACCAAATTCAAACGCATTATCAAACTCGAGGCATTAAGCTTGTTGCCGTTGGCAGCGGTTATCGGTTTCAAGCATGTGCAAGTTTAGCACCTTGGCTTGCAAACTTATGGCAAGAGCGAGCACCGAAATACTCAAGAGCACTATTAGAAACTTTATCCTTGATTGCCTATAGACAACCCATAACCCGTGGTGAGATTGAACAAGTACGGGGGGTTACAGTTGGCTCAGGGATAATTAAAACATTATTAGAAAGAGAGTGGATAAGAGTTGTTGGCCACAAAGAAGTGCCGGGGCGTCCTGCTTTGTACGCCACCACTGCTGCTTTCTTAGACTATTTTTCATTAGCTGGTTTAGATGAATTACCACCACTGCCTGAGCTTCAGGAAAGTAAAATCAACCAGTTATTGAGCGATCCTTCTGTGAGAGAACTATCTGAATGAGTAATTTAGAAACTGAAAAGTTACAAAAAGTATTAGCCCGTGCTGGTGTGGGTTCACGTCGTGAAATGGAAAAATACATTGATGCCAACCGCGTAAGTGTTAACGGTAAAGTTGCCCGTTTAGGTGACCGTGTAGAGGCAAGCGATGTAATCCGTGTTGATGGTCACGTTGTGAAAATTGAAGACAAAGCTGAGCGTATTTGTCGTGTGCTTATGTACAACAAACCCGAAGGTGAATTATGTACACGTAAAGACCCAGAAGGTCGTCGTACCGTATTTGACCGTTTACCACGCGTTGATGGCGAACGTTGGATTGCGGTGGGTCGATTAGATATCAACACTGCAGGTTTAATGCTTTTTACTAACGATGGTGAACTTGCTAACCGTTTAATGCACCCAAGTTACGAAGTTGAGCGTGAATACTCAGCGCGAGTGTTTGGGGAAGTAACAAACGAGACTTTACGAACATTAACCAAAGGTGTTGAACTTGAAGATGGTCCAGCAAAATTTTTAAATATTAAACCGCTTGGTGGTGAAGGTATCAATCGTTGGTTTAATGTTACGTTGACTGAGGGACGTAACCGCGAAGTACGTCGTTTATGGCAATCGCAAGATGTAGAAGTTTCTCGTCTTATTCGTATTCGCTACGGTAAGTTAGAGCTTGATAAGCGTTTACCACAAGGTGGTTGGGCTGAGCTTGATTTAGATACCGTTAACTATTTACGTAAAACAGTACAGTTAGGTCGAGAAACACAAACTAAGTTGTCGGCTATTCCTGAAAAACGTAAAGACAAGCGTGCTAAAATTAACCAAATCCGTAAGGCGGTTAAAAAGCACAATCAACGCGCTAAACAAACTAAGCGTCGTTAATCAGCAATATCATTGTTTGCAGATAAACAGATTTATTTGCAAACAGGCATAAAAAAAGCAGCGATTCGCTGCTTTTTTTGTTTCACAATGCTAATTAAGCATTTTCAACTGCTGTACGCGGGTCAACATATTCCATGTTGAAAGCTTCTGCTACTTCTTTATAAGTAACTTGGCCTTTGATCACGTTTAAGCCTTTTAAGAAATGTGCATCATCAAGAAGCGCTTTCTTATAGCCTTTGTTAGCAAGGTTGATGATATACGGTAATGTTGCGTTGTTAAGTGCAAACGTAGAAGTACGTGGTACAGCACCTGGCATGTTAGCAACACAGTAGTGAACAACGTCATCAACGATGTAAGTAGGATCTGCGTGAGTTGTTGCTTTAGAAGTAGCGATACAACCACCTTGGTCGATCGCAACGTCAACGATAGCAGAACCAGGCTTCATTGCTTTGATGTGCTCAGCTGTCACTAGTTTAGGCGCTGCTGCACCTGGGATTAGTACGCCACCGATCACAAGGTCAGCTTCTAGTACGTGTTTTTCTAACGCATCAGCAGTAGAGTAAATAGCTTTAACTTTGTTACCGAACTGTGCGTCTAATGCACGTAATACGTCGATGTTACGGTCAAGAACAACAACATCAGCACCTAGGCCAACTGCCATTTGCGCTGCGCTACGACCAACCATGCCGCCACCGATAACAACAACTTTAGCTGGCTCAACACCAGGTACACCACCCAATAACATACCACGGCCGTGGTTTGATTTTTCAAGCGCTTGTGCACCAGCTTGGATAGACATACGACCAGCAACTTCACTCATAGGAGCAAGAAGAGGTAAACCGCCACGAGCGTCAGTTACAGTTTCGTAAGCGATACAGATTGCGCCGCTTTTAACTAGGTCTTCAGTTTGTGGAAGATCCGGTGCTAAGTGAAGGTAAGTAAATAGAATTTGGTCTTCGCGTAACATTGCACGCTCAACAGCTTGAGGCTCTTTTACTTTAACGATCATTTCAGCTTTAGCAAAAACGTCAGCAGCGGTTGGTAAAATTTCAGCACCAGCTGCAACATAATCTTCGTTAGTGAAGCCAATGCCCATACCTGCATCAGTTTCAACAAACACTTGGTGGCCATGGTTTACTAGTTCACGAACACTCGCAGGAACCATACCTACACGGTATTCATGGTTTTTAATTTCTTTAGGTACACCAATAATCATAGTTTTTCGCCTTAATAGAACGGGATAAAATTTTTGACTATTATATTCATGACATGCCAGTGTGTCTCACCTTTTTTAAGTTGTATTCTAGTGATATAATCTAAAAAATTAATTTTAACAGTTTAAAACTCTGGTTTGTCTTATGCACCAATTACTCGACCGAATTGACCGTAAAATTTTAATGGAATTACAGCTCGATGGTCGGATCTCTAACGTAGAGCTGGCAAGGCGTGTAGGCCTAAGTGCAACACCCTGTTTAGAGCGGGTAAAAAAGCTCGAAAGGGAAGGGTACATACTCGGTTATAAAGCCGTGGTAGATCCAGCAAAACTCGGGCAAGGATTGTCGGTTTATGTGGAAGTGACTATCACTAAAACATCACCCGATGTATTTGAAGAATTTAACGCTGCAGTTAAAAAGCACGATGAAATTATTGAATGCCATTTAGTATCAGGTAATTTCGACTTTCTATTAAAAACGCGGGTAAACGACATGTCGGAATATCGAAATGTTTTAGGGGATATTCTACTAAAACTTCCTAATGTCAGTGAAAGCCGAACCTATGTGGTAATGGAAGAAGTAAAAGGTGAGCAAGGGGTCATTATTCGCCCATATATTGCCTAAACTGTTAAAATACACATTGAGTAACAAAAACTTGTTCATTATCAGTCCATCAAGGTTAAGATAAAGTGCATCAAACGGCATTTCCTGCTAAGGTATTTCACTGCTAATCGATGAGTAAAGAATAATAAGGAATAGGGAGCTATGCGCCTAAATGGTGTTCAAAGACTGTTAGAAACGGGGCTAATTATTAGTACCTTTGCAGCAGTATTTATTTTATGTGCATTAATCAGTTTTGATCCAGCCGATCCTTCTTGGTCGCAAACCGGTGAATTTGTTAATGTTAAGAATATTACCGGCACCGCAGGTGCATGGATTGCGGATATCCTTTTGCTTAGTTTTGGCTGGCTAGCTTATCTTGTGCCAGTAGCCATTCAGCTGTTTGGCTATTTACTGTTTAAACAACCTCATCGTATTTTACAGCTTGACTACACCACGCTTGCTCTAAGAGTCATTGGCTTTGCGTTATTCATTACCTCAGCCACGGCAATTAGTAGCATCAATTTTGATGACATATATAATTTTTCATCGGGCGGGGTAGTAGGTGATGTGATTGCCACAGCCATGATGCCTACTTTTAATTTCACTGGCACCTCTATTTTATTGTTGTGTTTCTTTTTTGCCGGCCTAACGCTACTAACAGGAGTTTCTTGGGTTCAGTTTGTTGACTTTGTTGGTAAGTGGGTGATGAAAATATTCTACTTCTTACGCGCGCAGTTTTCTGCATGGTTAAATCGCGAAAGAGAAGCGGTTAAACCAACGTCAGCCGAGCCAGACGCTAACTTTGAACAGCAAGATAGCAACCCAGCTATAGGTTTCAATGACATAGACGAGCCAGCAACAAAGCCATCACAAACACAGAAAAAACAGCCAAGCAGTAGTGATGATGAATTTGAAGGTTTTGATGAGCTTGACGATATTCTTGACCAAGAAATTGGCTTTAGTGCGCTTGATGACGAATCATTCGATACTGTATCGGCACTTAATGCGCTTGATCAAAGCCCAGTCGTTGAGCCAGAAAAACCTGTAACAACGGTTGTATCGCCTGCGCGCCCAATGCCAAAGGCAAAACCTGCGTACCAGCCACCGCCAACGGCAAAAGAAAAGTTTGAAGCCTTACTAGATGAGCAACCGCCTACAAACCCATTACCATCGCTAGATTTACTCGATCGCCCAGATAAAGCGAAAAATCCATTATCACAAGAAGAGCTCGATGGTATCTCACGTTTAGTTGAAACCAAACTACTTGATTTTAATATTCAAGCTGCGGTTGTGGGTGTTTATCCAGGTCCGGTTGTAACTCGCTTTGAGCTTGATTTAGCGCCGGGTATCAAAGTAGCCAAAATCACTGGCCTAGCGAAAGATTTAGCGCGTTCACTGTCTGCTGTGAGTGTTCGTGTTGTAGAGGTTATTCCGGGTAAAACCTATGTTGGTTTAGAGCTACCTAACAAACACCGTGAAATCGTGCGTCTAAGTGAAGTTATTAACGCACCTAAATTTGAATCAAACCCATCACCACTCACCATGGTGTTAGGCAAAGACATTGCTGGTGAGCCAGTATGTGCTGACCTTGGCAAAATGCCGCATTTACTCGTTGCAGGTACCACAGGTTCAGGTAAGTCAGTGGGCGTTAATGTAATGATATTAAGCTTACTGTACAAATCGGGCCCTGATGATGTTCGTATGATCATGATTGACCCGAAAATGCTTGAACTTTCGGTGTACGAAGGCATCCCACATTTATTATGTGAAGTTGTTACCGACATGAAAGAAGCAGCCAACGCTTTACGTTGGTGTGTAGGCGAAATGGAACGTCGTTATAAGCTAATGTCGGCGCTTGGGGTGCGTAACTTAAAAGGTTACAACCAAAAAGTGCTTGATGCGAAAGAAGCGGGTCACCCTATTTTAGACCCACTTTTTAAAGACACAGATGGCATGGCCGATGGCCCTGAAGAGCTTGGTAAATTGCCAAGTATTGTGGTGGTGATAGACGAATTTGCCGACATGATGATGATCGTGGGTAAAAAAGTGGAAGAGCTGATTGCTCGTATTGCACAAAAAGCTCGTGCTGCAGGTATTCATTTAGTGCTAGCAACACAGCGCCCATCGGTTGACGTTATTACAGGTTTAATTAAAGCGAATATTCCAACGCGTATGGCGTTCCAAGTTTCAAGTAAAATTGACTCGCGTACCATTTTAGATCAGCAAGGTGCCGAAAACTTACTGGGTATGGGTGACATGCTTTACTTACCGCCGGGTACCAGTGTGCCAGTGCGTGTACATGGCGCGTTTGTCGACGACCACGAAGTTCACGCGGTTGTAGATGATTGGAAAAAACGTGGTAAACCAAATTATATAGATGAAATTTTAAGTGGTGATGCCACAGAAGAAATTTTACTACCTGGAGAAACCAGTGAAGACGGTGATGAAGAGTCAGATCCGCTTTACGATGAAGCAGTATCATTTGTAATTGAAACCGGCAAAGTGTCGGTATCGAGTGTGCAGCGTAAGCTTCGCGTAGGTTATAACCGCGCAGCTCGCTTAGTTGAACAAATGGAAACATCAGGCATTGTTAGCGCACCGGGTCATAACGGTGCTCGCGAAGTCTTAGTGCCAAATGGTGGAGCAAATTAATGAAAAAAATTAAATACCTAGCCCTAATTATGGGTTGTTTATTAAGCGGTCAAAGTTTTGCAGACGACAGCGAAGCGTTGCAACAACAACTGGCTGCGATTAAAAGTTTTAAAGCACAGTTTTCGCAACAAGTGACCGATTCTCAAGGTGAAGCTATCATGCAAGGTGAGGGGAACATTGCCCTTCAACAGCCTATGATGATCCGCTGGCAACAACAAAGCCCAGATGACACCTTGTTTGTATCAAATGGCGACAAAACTTATTACTTCGACAGCTTTGCTGAACAAGTAACCATTATGAATACCCACAGCCTAATTGATTCAACACCGTTTGTATTGTTAACCTCAAAAGATCCAGAGCAGTGGGCTAAATACCAAGTTGTGGCAACCGATGCTGGCTTTAGTGTCACGCCAAACAAAGGCGTTGAGAGCCAAGTTGAAAAGCTAGACATTCGCTTTAATGCTAAAGAGCAAGGCCTCTCATCACTAACGGTATTAGATACCTCAGGTCAGCAGTCTTTATTTACCTTTAAAGATGCCAAGGTAAACGAAGCACTGGCAGCTCAAACCTTTGAATTTACGATTCCTGAGGGCGTTGAAGTTGACGACCAAAGCCAAGGTGATTAAGGCTTGAGTAACCTCGGATTTAATTTTGGTCCTGATGTGCGTCCACTAGCGGCGCGCATGCGACCTGAAACACTTAATGACTACATTGGTCAGCAGCACCTTTTAAGCCCCGATAAACCTCTTTACCAAGCGATTCTTGCAGGCCGATGCCACAGTCTTATTTTGTGGGGGCCGCCAGGCGTTGGTAAAACTACATTAGCGCAAATTATTGCAAACCATGCCGATGCCAGCCTTATTCAAATGTCGGCGGTCACAGCGGGTGTTAAAGACATTCGTGAGGCAGTAAGCGAAGCAAAAGCAAACCTTGCCGGGCGAGGGCAACGCACCTTATTGTTTGTTGACGAAGTACACCGCTTTAATAAATCTCAGCAAGATGCATTTTTACCGCATATTGAAGATGGTACCTTTATTTTCGTAGGCGCAACCACCGAAAACCCATCATTCGCACTTAATAACGCGATACTGTCTCGTGCTCGTGTGTATGTTTTAAAAGCGCTTGAACAAGCCGACTTATTTACCGTGATTGAGCGTGCTTTACGTGAAGACGTAGAGCTTAGCCAAAAACACATAGACATTGCCGATAACGCTAAACAAGCGCTTTGCCAAGCAAGTGATGGCGATGCGCGTAAAGTGCTGAACCTGTTAGAACAAGCGGTTGATTTAACTACGGAGCAGCAGGGCAAATACCTTGTTGATCAACATGTGTTAAGCCAAGTTTTACCAACTCACTTAGCCAAGTACGACAAAGGCGGTGATGAGTTTTATGACTTGATTTCAGCGTTCCATAAGTCAGTACGAGGTAGTTCACCTGATGGCGCCTTATATTGGTACTGCCGTATTTTAGCCGGTGGCGGCGATCCACTTTATGTTGCAAGGCGCTTATTAGCGATTGCTACAGAAGATATTGGCAATGCCGACCCGCGAGCAATGGAAGTGGCACTCAACGCGTGGGATATTTTTCAACGTGTTGGCCCAAGTGAAGGTGAGCGTGCTATCGCACAAGCCACCATTTACTTAGCCAGTGCCCCGAAAAGTAATGCCGTGTATATGGCGTTTAATCAAGCGCTGCAAGATGCTAAAAATGAGCCGAGTTATCCGGTGCCTGAGCATTTACGTAATGCGCCAACCAACTTAATGAAAGACTTAGGTTATGGTGCTGAATATCGTTATGCACACAATGAAGAGGGGGCATTTGCTGCAGGTGAAAAGTATTTCCCTGAGGCAATTAATGATCGCCAGTATTACTTCCCAAGTGACCGTGGGCTTGAACAAAAAATAAAACAAAAGCTGGACTATTTAAGCCAGCGCAACGAGCAAAGTGATATTAAACGGTATGAATAGTTTGAAACTTTACATGATGATTGCGCTAGGTGGTGCATCGGGAGCGTGTTTACGCTATTTTCTTAGCGAAACCATGCTAAAACTGCTCGGTAGGGGATTCCCTTTTGGCACGTTGACAGTTAATATTCTTGGTTCATTGTTAATGGGCATTTTATACGGCTTGATTGAAAAAGAAATAATCGCTGTTAGCCCCGCTAAAACCTTAATTGGTATTGGCTTTTTAGGTGCATTGACCACCTTTTCAACATTCTCAATGGATTCGTTGTTGCTCTTGCAACAAGGTCACTTTTTTAAAATGGCCCTCAATATCACCTTAAACGTGGTGGTGTGTATATTTATGGCTTGGCTGGGCCTTCAGCTGGTAATGCAAAAAGGTTAAAAATCAAACATGTTAGATTCTAAATATTTACGTCAAGATATCGAACAAGCGGCTGCACGTTTAGCAACTCGCGGTTTCGAACTTGATATTGCAGCGGTAACTGCACTTGAAGAAAAACGCAAAACATTACAAGTACAAACGCAAGAACTTCAAAGCGAGCGTAATGCAAGTTCCAAAGCTATCGGCCAAGCAAAAGCGAAAGGCGAGCACGAAAAAGCACAACAGCTGCTTGATTCAGTAAGTAACCTTGGTGATCAACTAGACAGCGTTAAAGCTGAGCAAGACGCAGTACTTGAAGAGCTTAAGCAAATTGCACTTGCTATTCCAAACCTACCTGATGAGTCAGTACCAGTAGGTGAAGACGAAGACCAAAACGTTGAAATTTCAACCTGGGGTACGCCTAAGTCATACGACTTTGAAGTAAAAGATCACGTTGATGTTGGTCAAGATGTAAACGGCCTAGACTTTGAAATGGGCGTTAAAATCAGTGGTGCACGCTTTACTGTTATGCGTGGTCAAGTTGCACGTATGCACCGCGCTCTTACGCAATTCATGCTTGATACGCACACAGACAAAAACGGCTATACAGAAATGTATGTGCCTTACCTTGTTAATAGCGCAAGCTTATACGGTACAAGCCAATTACCTAAATTTGCTGGTGACTTATTCCACACATTAGGTTTAGTGGATGACGACGGTCAGCAACAGCCTGGTTTTAGCTTAATTCCTACAGCAGAAGTGCCACTTACGAACAGTGCTCGTGACGAAATTTACGACGAAAGCGACTTACCAATTCGTTTAACAGCGCATACGCCTTGTTTCCGTAGTGAAGCGGGTAGCTATGGCCGTGATACACGTGGTCTTATTCGTCAGCACCAATTCGACAAAGTTGAATTAGTACAACTAGTAAAACCAGAAGATTCAATGCAAGCGCTAGAAGAGCTAACAGGTCACGCTGAGCAAATCTTACAAGCATTAGAACTTCCATACCGTAAAGTGATTTTATGTACGGGTGATATGGGCTTTGGCGCTGCTAAAACTTACGATTTAGAAGTATGGTTACCTGCACAAAACACTTATCGTGAAATCTCATCATGTTCAAACATGGTTGATTTCCAAGCTCGTCGTATGCAAGCGCGTTTCCGTCGTCAAGGCGAGAAAAAGCCAGAGCTACTTCATACACTAAATGGTTCAGGTTTAGCGGTTGGTCGTACATTGGTAGCAATCTTAGAGAACTACCAGCAAGCTGACGGCTCGATTGTTGTACCAGAAGTATTACGCCCTTACATGGGTGGCTTAGAAGTTATTAAATAACATTTAAGTTCATAACGTTTAAAAACCGTATTTGTGTAAGCAAATACGGTTTTTTTATGCCTAGCAATAATAATTAATTGCGGTACAGAGAAATTTTAGTAGACTGAAAAACGTACAATAAATTTTATTAGTACTCACTCACAATACACGAAGGACTGCTGTTATGAAAAAACTACTCGCCGTAGCATCTGCTGCTTTGTATTTAGCAAGCTCTGTCGCTTTTGCTAAAGACAAACCTAATATTTTAATCATATTCCCCGACGATGTTGGCTGGCAAAACGTAAGTGCTTATGGACTAGGTACCATGGGTTACAAAACGCCAAACATCGATAAACTCGCCCACGAAGGCACAATGTTTACCGATCATTATGCGCAGCCATCATGTACTGCAGGGCGCGCAGCACTTATCACAGGCCAATATCCAATTCGTAGCGGCATGACCACGGTAGGCCGACCTGGCGCAGAGCTTGGTTTAAAAGCGGGTTCTTATACGCTTGCTGAGGTTTTAAAAGAGCAGGGTTATGCAACAGGACAATTTGGTAAAAACCACTTAGGTGATCGCAACGAGCACTTACCAACCGTCCATGGTTTTGATGAGTTTTTCGGGAATTTATATCACTTAAATACTCAAGAAGAGTTTGAGCAACGTGATTACCCAAAAGATCCAGAGTTTTTCAAAAAGTATGGTACCCGAGGTGTTTTACATACTTACGCAACTAATGTAGATGATAAAACGGTTGATCCACGTTTTGGTAAAGTAGGTAAACAAAAAATTGAAGATACCGGCCAGCTTTCTCGCGAACGTATGAAAAACGTAGATAAAGAGTTTATGGCTGCGAGCCTAGATTTTATCAAGCGTGCAAAAAAAGCTGATAAACCTTTCTTTGTTTGGTTTAATCCAAGTCGTATGCACATGTATACGCGTTTAAGTGACGAAAGTCGTTATTTAGCTGAAGAGTACACCACAGAGCATGATTTATACGGCAGTGGCCTAATTGAACATGACCAGCAAGTGGGTGAGTTAATGGCTGCGCTAGATGATATGGGTGTACTTGATAACACTATCGTTATTTACTCAACAGATAATGGTCCAGAGCACAGCGCTCGATTACACGGCGGTACAACACCTTTCCGTGGTGAAAAGATGACAACTTACGAAGGCGGCGTACGCGTTCCTATGATTGTTCGTTGGCCAGGTAAAGTCCCTGCAAATACGATACTAACGGGTATTCAATCGCACATGGATATTTACACAACCCTTGCAGCAGCAGCGGGTGAACCAAATATCGTGAAAAAAGCGCTTAAAGAACACAAGCAACCGATTGATGGCGTAAACAACTTAGATTACTGGTTAGGTAAAACAGACGAAAGTGCGCGTGATAGTTTTCTGTATTATTACGAATCAAGCATTAAAGCCGTACGTTACAAACAGTGGAAGCTTCATTTCGAAACAAGCGAAAACTATTACGCTCAGTACGAAAAGCAAAAGTTCCCGATCATCTATAACTTACGTATGGACCCATTTGAAAGCTTTGATGGCTTAACAGACCGTTCAGACATTGTGCAAGCTAAGCAATGGCTAAATGAGCCTGTGCAACATCTACTTGGTGAACACATTAAGTCATTGACTGAATATCCACCACTGCAAAAAGCAGCGAGCTTTGACTTTAGCCAACTGATGGAACAGTTGATGTCTGGTAAGCAGTAACACTCAATAAAACGATTTATTAAGTTGTTAATCTAAATAAATAGCCGCATCGGGAAACCATGCGGCTTTTTTAGTTTTATGCTAATGGGCAAAAGATTGTAAAAGCTAAAGTGGATCTAAAACCGAGCAATCAACGTATTCAAAGCATTAAGTTAATAGTGTGAAACATTATGAGTAATAAACAAAAGTCTGTGCCAACATCACGGTTTTCACGCGCTGTTCGGCTTGGCTCTTTAGCTAGTAAAGTGGCGGGTAATATGTTGTTTGAAGGCACAAAAGCATGGGCGACGGGCAAGCAAACATCACGACAAGAGTTACTGTTACAGCCCAAAAATATTCAGCGCTTTGCCGAACAGCTTGCAAACCTGCGTGGTGCCGCAATGAAATTGGGCCAGCTGTTATCCATGGATAGTGGCGAATTACTTACTCCTGAGCTATCTGCAATTTTAGCAAGGCTGCGTTCAGAAGCGACACCTATGCCGCAAAAGCAGCTAGTTAAAGTAATGCGTGAGCATTGGGGTGATGCGTGGTTAGAGCAATTATCGCATTTTGAACTCAGACCATTTGCTGCGGCATCAATAGGGCAAGTGCATATTGCTTATCGAGAATCGGGCGAAAAGTTAGCAGTTAAAGTGCAATACCCAGGTATTGCAAAAGGCATTGCTAGTGATGTTGATAACTTAGCTTACCTTCTGAAGCTCAGTGGCTTATTACCCAAAGAGGTAGAAATACAGCCTCTTATCGATGAAGCAAAACAACAGCTTATAAACGAAGCTGACTACGAATTAGAAGCAAATTATTTAAAACGCTACAGCGAGTGTTTAAAGGGTGACGACAATTACCTTATTCCAACTGTGGTAGATTCGCTTAGTTCTTCTCAAGTTTTAGTCATGAGTTTTGTTGAAGGACAAGAGCTCGATGAACTGGTAAACACAGAGCAAGCGCTACGTAATAAAGCTGCTCAGCAGTTAGTAAGCTTGTTTTTACAGGAGCTATTTAGCTTTAAATTAGTTCAAACAGATCCAAACTTTGCCAACTATCAATATCAAGTCGACAATCAACGCTTAGTACTTTTAGACTTTGGCGCCACCCGCGAACTACCTCAGCATATTAGTGCTGGTTACTTACAGTTATTATCTGCCGCGATTAGTAACGACAGAGCAGGTGTTGCAACAGCAGCACAGCAAATTGGCTATTTTCAACAAGGGCTTGCGCAAGAATATATAGATAATGTCGTTGATATATTTCTCCTTGCCTGCGAGCCACTGCGTCACCAAGGTGAGTATGACTTTGCAAATAGCGACTTACCAAAACGAATCAAAGAGCTCGGCCTAAAAATGAGCACCGCTTCAGAGCATTGGCACGCACCACCCGTAGATGCCTTATTCGTACACAGAAAACTAGCAGGCCTGTTTTTAATCGCTGCAAAGCTAGGCGCAAAAGTGAATGTGAACAGTATTTTTAAGGAGTTTAAAGCACAGAGGGATAAATAATAGAGCGGGAGTTTGGGGTGTAGAAAAAATGGTCGGCATAGCAGGATTTGAACCTGCGACCCCTGACACCCCATGACAGTGCGCTACCAAGCTGCGCTATATGCCGACGTTGCAAGCCATAGTACGGCTTTTTTTATAAAAATCAATACACCTGCGGTTTGTTTGGCTGTTTATTGTCCAGCTCTAATTATAAAGTGATCAGGCTAGCAGTTAATCTAGCCAATCGTTGATCGTTTTGTACATAAAGTCGCGTATTAATGGTTGAGCATCGGCGTTAGGGTGTAAGTTATCGTTTTGCATAAGCTCTGGTCGGCCAGCAATATCGATCATAAAAAATGGCATAAGTTCTGAGTTTGTTTCATTGGCAATGGTTTTAAAGCTGTCGGTAAAAAGCTTGGTATAACGCGGGCCATAATTTGGCGGGATCTGTACCTCCATTACGGCGGTTTTCGCCCCAGTTTGTTGGCTTTTTGCTATTAAATCACGTAGGTTAGCTTGTAAGCGCTTGATTGGAAAACCGCGTAAACCATCATTTCCGCCAAGCTCTATAAGCACGTGCGTAGGTTCAAACTCGGTTAGTAATGCATCGAGTCGTCTTAATGCACCGCCTGTGGTTTCACCGCTAATACTGGCGTTTACTAGGTATACTGATTGGTCTTTTTCATCGTACTTATCTTGTAACAATTTAACCCAGCCTTGCTCTTGTTTAAGGCCATAAGCGGCGCTTAAACTGTCACCTAAAATTAAAATTGTGTTGTCAGCTGCTGCCGTAAGTGGTTTGATTACTAACAGTAAAACGAATATAAAACGTAGGATTGGATGCATCATATGTCAGCGCTTTCTCAATTAAACATTATTCAAGTTAAAGGACTTTCTAAAACGGTCACCACGGTTGAGGGCGACCTCACCATCCTCAGTGACATCAGCTTTAATGTCAAGTCAGGAGATTCGGTTGCGGTAGTGGGCACATCTGGTTCGGGTAAGTCTACTTTATTAAGTTTATTAGCCGGCCTTGACCAATCAACCAATGGCAGTATTCATTTAGATGGTGCTGCATTACACGAATTAGATGAGGAAGCACGTGCTGCACTTCGCGCAGAGAAAGTGGGATTTGTATTTCAATCTTTCATGCTCGTGCAAAGTTTAACAGCTCTAGAAAACGTGATGCTACCGGCTGAACTTGCTGGAAGCAAAAATGCTAAACAACAAGCACTTGAGCTACTTGAAAAAGTAGGCTTAAGTCATCGTGTTGGCCATTATCCGTCGCAATTGTCGGGCGGTGAGCAGCAACGTGTAGCGATTGCTCGTGCATTTATTGGTACACCTAAAATTTTATTTGCCGATGAACCTTCAGCCAACCTTGATAGTAAAAACGGTAAGCTCATAGAGTCGTTATTATTTGAACTTAATCAAGAACACGGTACGACACTTATTTTAGTAACCCATGACGAGCAGCTTGCGCAAAAATGCCAGCAAATATTACATATTGAAGCAGGGCAATTAGTAACAGTAAAAGAAAGCGAAGGAGTGCAAGCGAATGTGGGCTAAATTAGCACTAAAACTGTTTTCACGTGAGTTTAAGCGCGGTGAGTTAACAGTGATCAGTGCAGCCATAGCTTTAGCTGTACTGACTGTTTTAACTTTATCTATGGTTACTGACCGTATCGGTCAAAGTATTGAGCAAAAAAGCAGTGCCTTTATTGCTGCAGATCGTGTCTTAGCAAGTAACCATGCTTTACCTGCTGAGTTTTTAGATAAAGCCGCCCAAGATAACATTCGCACCGCAAAAATAACCTATTTCGATACCATGCTATTTGCTGGTGACGAAATGCAGTTGGGTTCGGTTAAAGCGGTATCAAACACTTATCCATTAAAAGGCGAGCTAAAGATAAAATCTAGCTTAACTGCTGAGCCTCAGGTAACTGAAGACATTCCAACTCGCGGTGAAGTTTGGCTCAGTGAGTCGGTGTTCTATGCGCTTAATATTAAAGTTGGCGATAAAGTAGAGTTAGGAGCCGCCACTTTTGTTGCCAGTCATGTTGTAGCTGAAGAGCCCGATGCACCGTTTAATGTGTTTTCTAGTAGCCAACGTATTTTAATTAACGAAGACGATATTGCAAAAACTCAGGTTATTCAGCCGGGTAGTCGAGTGTTTTACCGCCAACTCTATGCTGGGGACGAAAGCGATATCGAAAATTTTTATAGCTGGTTAAAACCTCAAATGAAAGAAAACCAGCGTTGGTATGGCGTTAAAGACCGCCAATCGCCTATTTCTAATAGCTTAAACCGCGCCGAAAGCTACTTATTATTGGCAGGCTTACTTGGCATTATATTAGCTGCTGTGGCTATCGCGGTATCGGCAAAGCGCTATTGTGAACGCCAATACGACCCTGTTGCCATGATGAAAACACTCGGCGGTAGCCGCGCTATGATCCGTAAAATATATTTACTTCATTTGAGCCTTGTTTGTTCAATGTCGGTGATCGTTGGTTTGCTGATTGGTTATGGATTACAAGCCATTGCAACAGATTATCTAGCACAAAGCATGGGCTCAGTACTTCCTAGTGCATCGGCTAAACCGTGGATTATTGCAATTAGCACAGGTTTAATTTGTGCAATTATGTTCTCGATTAAACCATTACTCGATTTATTTGATATTCCGCCGCTGCGCGTACTGCGTCGTAACTTAGGCGATCGTTTATTGGTCAGTAAAATACACCTTGCTATGTCTGCACTTACCGTGTTTTTACTGATGTGGTTATTTAGTAATAATATTAAAATAAGCGCTATTTTGTTTCTCTCTACAGCGTTTTTAATTGCTGTGTTGTTTGGTTTATCAAAGGTTATATTTGGTGGCGGTCGAAAGCTCGGTTTAAGCCCTGGTAATAGCTGGTCTTTGGCAATTGCGTCTATCCAAAAACGCGCCAATGTGAATGCTGTACAATTGATTAGTTTTGCTTTGGCTATCAAACTGTTGCTGTTTTTAATTGTACTTAAAAATGACATGATCTCTGACTGGCAATCGCAATTGCCGGTTGATGCGCCCAATTCATTTTTAGTGAATATAACAGAGCAAGAACTAGAGCCAATAACGAGCTTTTTAGCAGAGCGAGATATGCCAACCTCTGACTTTTACCCGGTTGTCCGTGGCCGCGTAAACGCCGTTAATGGCGAGTTGGTAGCTCGTGAAGTCTCACAAGAAGACAATGAAAAGAAAGATGAAGAAGCCCGTTCCGGTATTGGTCGTGAGCTAAACCTAACTTGGCGTGAAGATTTACCAAGTCAAAATGAGCTTATTGACGGCACATGGTTCACAAAAGATTCTGTCGCAGAAGCTTCAGTTGAAGAGTCTATGCTTGAACGCCTTGATGTTAAATTAGGTGACACATTAACCTTTTTGATTGGTGCACAATCGTTTGATGCCAAAATCACCAGTGTGCGCAAGGTTAATTGGACAACATTAAAGCCGAACTTCTTTATTATTCTAAGTCCTGATGTATTGGCGAGTTTCCCTGCTACTTATATTTCATCGGTAAATGTAAAAGCAGATAAAAAGCGCGAGTTTAATGAGCTAATGCGCCAGTACCCAACGGTTAATGTGATTGATGTTGAAAGCTTTATAAAGCAAATCCGCTCAACCATAGAGCAAGTATCGTTAGCGATAGGGTTTGTGTTGGCAATTGTTGTTGCCTGTGGTGCTCTAGTGCTTATTTCACAAGTACAAGCAAGCCTAGGCGAGCGTATGCAAGAGATTGTTATTTTGCGAACCTTAGGTGCGAAAGGGCGCTTAATTAAAAATGCCACCTTATATGAGTTTTTACTATTAGGGGTCACAGCAGGCTTAGTCGCTGCCATTGTTAGTGATGTTGCATTATTAATAGTACAAAGGCAGATGTTTGAATTAGCAGGCAAACTGCATCCGCATATTTGGTTAATTGGCCCTGCGGTAGGGGGCTTATTTGTGGCATGCTTGGGTTATTTAATGATAGCCAGAACAATGCGCAAAAATACTCAAGGCTTATTGCGCTCGTTGGCATAAGAGAAAGCTGTGTGAAAAATGCTCGCAATTGCGGGCATTTTTTATGAATTGCAATTGGTTACTGGTAATTTATACAGTGCTCTGGCATTATTAACTGCAGATAATAATGATAATAGACGGGTCAGTTAGTTGGCGATTATTTTAGGAATTGATCCTGGTTCACGATTAACAGGGTATGGTGTGATTGCCCATCAAGGTGCAAAGTTTACCTATTTAGGAAGTGGTTGCATTAAATTAGCCGATCACGATTTTCCGGTGCGCTTAAAAATGATTTACCAAGGTATTAGCCAGTTGGTAGAACAATTCTCTCCAGATAGCTTTGCTATCGAAAAAGTGTTTATGGCACATAATCCAGACTCGGCACTTAAACTAGGCCAAGCCCGAGGTGCTGCAATTGTTGGTGCTTCAATGGCTGAGCTGCCAGTTTATGAGTATTCGGCAAGACAAATTAAGCAAGCAGTTGTGGGTAATGGTGGAGCCGATAAGTCACAAGTACAGCATATGGTTAAAAATATATTAAAATTACCGGGCACTCCGCAAGCCGATGCTGCTGATGCCTTGGCTATTGCTATTTGTCATGCTCACTCAGAACAAAATTTAATAAAACTTGCGGGGAGCGCTAGCAAAACCGTAAGAGGACGATTAAGGAAGTAATATGATTGGTCGATTAAATGGCTTACTAGTTGAAAAACAGCCACCAGAAATTCTTATTGAAGTAAGTGGTGTAGGCTACGAAGTACAAATGCCAATGACCTGTTTTTATGATTTACCGGCAGTGGGTGAGCAAGCGATTATTTATACCCACTTTGTAGTTCGTGAAGATGCCCAGCTATTATTTGGTTTTAACAATAAAACCGAACGCGCTTTATTTAGAGAGCTATTAAAAGCCAATGGTGTTGGCCCTAAACTTGGCCTTGCCATTTTATCGGGAATGTCGGCGCAGCAATTTGTAACGTGTGTAAATAATGAAGATGCGACTACTTTGGTTAAACTACCGGGGGTTGGTAAAAAAACCGCTGAGCGTTTAGTGCTTGAAATGAAAGACAGACTTAAAAATTGGGGTAATGACTTATTTACGCCATTTAGCGATAATGCGGTTATTGAGCCTGCAAGTAATAATACACTTGTGGCAAATAATGCTGCCGATGATGCTGTTTCAGCGCTTGAAGCATTAGGTTACAAATTACCGCAAGCACAAAAAGCGGTTAAAGCAGTTAATAAACCAGATATGACGACCGAGGTTCTAATTAAAGAAGCTCTAAAATCAATGTTGTGAGTAAACCATGATTGAAGCAGATCGCTTAATTGATGCATCTGAGCAAAGTAACGAAGACAGTGTTGACCGTGCTATACGGCCAAAGCTTCTTAACGATTACACAGGCCAGCCGCATGTTAAGCAACAAATGGAAATTTTTATTGAGGCCGCACGGCACCGTGGTGAAGCACTCGATCACTTATTAATATTCGGTCCACCGGGTCTTGGTAAAACGACTCTTGCTAACATTGTTGCTAACGAGCTTAACGTAAATATTAAAACTACCTCTGGCCCTGTACTCGAAAAGGCAGGGGACCTTGCTGCACTTTTAACAAACCTTGAAGAAGGTGATGTACTTTTTATTGATGAAATACATCGGCTAAGTCCACAAGTTGAAGAGATTTTATATCCTGCGATGGAAGATTATCAGCTAGATATTATGATTGGTGAAGGCCCTGCTGCGCGCTCAATAAAACTCGATTTACCGCCATTTACATTAATTGGCGCAACAACACGGGCAGGATCACTTACCTCACCGCTAAGAGACCGTTTTGGTATTGTACAGCGCTTAGAGTTTTATTCTGTTGAAGACTTATCAAAAATTGTTGCTCGTTCTGCCAGCTTTTTAAATTTAACCATGTGTGATGAAGGCGCGGCAGAAATAGCCAAGCGCTCGCGTGGTACCCCTCGTATTGCAAATCGTTTGTTGCGCCGTGTGCGTGATTACACCCAAGTACGCTCAGACGGTAAAGTAAATGCTTCGGTGGCTGAGCAAGCACTCGATATGATTGATGTTGATAAAAGTGGCTTTGATTATATGGACCGTAAATACTTGCTTGCTATTATCGAAAAATTTATGGGTGGCCCAGTTGGTCTTGATAACCTCGCTGCTGCCATTGGCGAAGAAAAAGAAACCATAGAAGATGTAATAGAGCCTTTCTTAATACAGCAAGGTTTTATTCAACGCACTCCACGCGGACGACTTGTCTCGGATATTGCCTACCTTCACTTTGGTTTAACACCCGATAAATAATCAAACCTAAAGCTTAGTTACAAGCTTTTTATTTATAAGTTTCGAGCAGCTCAAAAGGGCTGCTTTTTTAATTTAGGTAACTTGGTTTTATTTATTAGCAAGATAGGATTTACCGCTTACCGCTTACCGCTTACCGCTTACCGCTTACCGCTTACCGCTTACCGCTTACCGCTTACCGCTTACCGCTTAGTATCATTTTAACATCTGTAATTCACATGCTGTTAAGTTAGCTGTAGGTATTCTCGTTCACGTTTGCTCAGGCAAAAAAAAGCCCGCATAAGGATGCGGGCAAACAACAAGTTGAAGGAAGTAATCTTGGAAACTATGGTCAATTTGAACGAGGTTTTATCCTGTGCAAATTAACCTGGAGCAATACGAAACATCATAATGCAAAAAACTGAGCTTAATGAAAGACTCTTTCATGAGGTTGCTAGCTCGGTATAAGTAAATAATACGCAATGAAGGATTTTTCTTCAAACTAGAAAAATTTTATTTTCAGATAAAAAAAACTAATGTGAGTGAAAATTTAAGTTGTGTGCTTTTTGTTCGCTTTTTGGTGTTTTTATATTTAAGCTCATGAATAAAGTGGGTTTTAAAAATTTTATGAACTTCATTCAGGATTAGTTTAAGTATTCTGTAGTAGATTTGCAAAACTGCTTTTGGGTGTTTATGCGTGTTTTTTGAATAAAAGCGCTATTTTTTGAGGTTTTATTAGCTTTTTAGGATTTTTGTAATGACTTTTTATTAAGGTAAAAATATGCACAAAAAGACGAGTGAAACTTAATATGACTAAAAAATAGCTAAGCAATTTGCTTTTTACCGTTAATTGCCGCTAATTCACAGCAAGAGCGTTGTCAGTTTATAACTGACTATATACACTAGGCACAACTTTTGGCCTCATTTATGGTCAAACAGTGCGCATGTAAAAAATATAACAAATTATATAGAAATCTATTTTAGGAGTTTAACGTGGGATCAGGGCTTAACTTTTTAGATCTTATTCTAGAAGCCAGTGTACTTGTCCAGCTAGTAATGTTGGCATTAGTCGGTATGTCGGTAATGTCATGGGCAATTATTTTTCAACGTAAAAAAGCGATTTCTGATGCACTTAATGGCGCAAAGCGTTTTGAGCAAAAGTTTTGGTCAGGCGTTGATTTAAGTAAACTATATAATGAAGTGTCAGCCCGTCCTGGAGGCGCTTCTGGTGTTGAGGCACTTTTCGTCGCAGGTTTTAAAGAATTTGCTCGCCATAAGAAAAATTCAATTCAAAGCGCAAGTATTGTGATGGAAGGAACGCATCGTTCTATGCGCGTTGCTTTGTCTCGCGAAGTAGAAAAACTAGAATCAAGTCTTTCATTTTTAGCAACAGTAGGTTCAATTAGCCCATATATCGGCCTATTTGGTACGGTGTGGGGTATCATGAATGCGTTTATCGCGTTAGGCGAAGTTAAGCAAGCTACGTTACAAATGGTTGCACCAGGTATTGCAGAAGCACTCATCGCTACAGCGATGGGCTTATTTGCGGCAATCCCAGCTGTTATCGCTTACAACCGTTTTGCAAACAAAGTAGAAAAGCTTGAAGGTAATTACATTAACTTCATGGAAGAGTTTGCTAATATTTTACACCGCCAAGCAGCTACACAAATAGAGGCTAAAGCGAATGTATCAGCGTAAGAAACGTCGCCCTGTAGGGGAGATAAACGTAGTACCTTACATTGATGTAATGTTAGTACTGCTAATTATATTTATGGCAACAGCACCACTTATCACCCATGGTGTAAAAGTCGACTTACCGAAAATGGAAGAGTCTGATCTTGTTGATACCAAAGATACACCACCGATCATTGCTTCAATTGATGCCGAAGGTAAATATTATGTCAGTATTGGTACTGACCCTGAAGCGCCGATGGAGGCCCTTGATGTGGCGGCGGTTATAAAGCTACAGCTGCAGAAAAATCCAGATACTCCGGTTATGATTAAAGGCTCTGGCCGTGTTTCTTATCAAGAAGTATTGCTATTAATGGACTTTTTGAAAAACGCGGGTGTTCCGTCTGTTGGTTTAATGACTGAATCATTCGAGGAGTAGTATGCGTGCATCAATAATAAAATCGGTTATTTTGCACCTTGCTATCGTTGGTTTTTTAGTAGCGAGTGCAAACTTTCATATGCCAGCTCCTAAAGTCATGGAAGTAAACCTTAATCCAGCGTTACCTGCACCAGAAAAAGCTGTGTCTGCTGTTACCGTTGATCAACAACAGGTTGAGCAGAAAATTGCAGAGCTTAAAAAGCAAGAAGAAGCAAAAAAACAAGCCGAAGCGAAACGTATTCAAGAGCTAGAGCGTCGAGCTAATGAAGCGCGTAAGCAAAGAGAAGCTGAAGACCGTCGTCTTAAAAAGCTAGAGCAGCAGCGCCGTGCTAAGGAAAAAGAAAAAGCAGAAGCTGAAGCACAAGCGAAAAAAGCACGTGAAATTCAAGAGAAAGAACGTGCAAAAGCCAAACAAGCTGAAAAGCAAAAGCAAGAGGCTGAAGCTGCAGCAAAAGCAGCCGCTGATAAACGTAAAGCTGAAGAAGAAGCGTTAAAGAAAGCGGAAGAAGAGCGTAAGCGTAAAGCAGCTGAAGCAGAAGCTGAGCGTAAACGTAAAGCTGAAGAAGCTGAACGTAAGCGTCAACAAGCTTTACAAGAACAAATGCTGCAAGAACAGTTAGCAGCAGAGCAAGCTGCACGTAACAAGGTACGTCAACAACAAGTTCTAGGCGAAGTTGAAAAATACAAAGCGTTAATAATGGCACGCATTCAGCAAAACTTCTTAAAAGATGAGAAGATGAAAGGCAAAGAGTGTCGCCTTAATATACGTCTTGGTTTTAATGGCCTTGTGACTCAAGTAAAATCGCTTGGTGGTGATACCTTAGTGTGTGAAGCTGCAATGCGTGCAGTGCGTATGGCAGATACATTACCAGTATCACCTGATCGTGACGTATTTGAGCAACTAAAAAATATAAACTTAACCATAGCACCTAAATTTTAAAGGAATGATATGTTTAACCAGATAAAAACTGCGTTTTTTATTGTATTACTGGGCTTTCATGGCATTGCCAGTGCTGCCTTAGAAATTGTAATTACCGATGGTATCGATGGCGCTCGCCCAATTGCGGTTGTGCCTTTTAAATATCAAGGTGTTGGTCCTATCCCTGAAGAATTAAATAAAGTGATTGCAGCTGATTTAATGCGCAGTGGTAAGTTTAAGCCAATCGATGTAGCAAACATGCCGCAGTTACCGGGCAAAGATGCTGATGTTGACTATGGCGCATGGGTTAACCAAGGCGTTGAGGCTGTGCTTGTTGGTCAAGTAGAGCAACAGCCAGGCGGTCGCTACCTTGTAAAATATGAACTTATTGATGTTATTCGTGGGCAAATCACTGGCGGACAAACAAAAATGATGGCTAATGGCAAATTAATGCAAAGCCAAGATCATATTTTAGACGCCCGTGAAAGTGTGATTTCTGAAACCGGTTTTCGCCGTTATGCACATCGCATTAGTGATGTGGTTTACGAAGCGCTAACTGGCGAAAAAGGCGCATTTTTAACAAAAATTGCTTACGTTATCGTGCGTGATGATGAGCCAAAACCTTATCAGCTCGTTGTTGCAGATTACGACGGTTATAATGAACAAGTTCTACTTCGCTCTAAAGAACCTCTTATGTCACCAGCGTGGTCACCAGATGGGACTAAGCTTGCGTATGTAACTTTTGAGAATCGTCAAAGCCAAATTTACATCCAAGATCTTTACACTGGTAAGCGCGAGTTAATCACAAGCCATCAAGGTATCAATGGTGCACCACAGTTTTCACCAGATGGTAAAAAGCTACTTTTAGTACTTTCGAAAGACCGCAATGGTGCAACCGAAGTATACCTTTTAGACCTTGCTACGCGTAAAGAAACACGCCTAACAAATCACCGCAGTATCGATACAGAGCCTTCTTGGTTCCCAAATGGTGAAGATATTGTGTTTACGTCTGAAAGGGGTGGTAATGCCCAGATTTATAAGTTAAATTTAAAAACAGGCAGAGCTAAAAGAATGACGTTTGATGGTGATATGAATTTAGCAGGTTCTATTTCACCTGACGGAAAAGAATTAGTGATGGTGAATCGAACAAACGGTCGATACCATCTTGCTAAAAAAGAGCTAGCTACTGGTGCGTTCCAAGTGTTAACGAGAACACGCCTAGATGAATCGCCAAGTATCGCGCCAAACGGTTCGATGATTATCTATAGCACGCTTCATAATAATAAACAGGTATTAGCGTTAGTTTCTATGGATGGTCGCTTTAAAGCACGTTTGCCTGTACTAGACGGACAAGTTAAGGCACCGGCTTGGTCGCCTTATTTACAGTAATTTTACTGGTTTACTCAATATAGGAATCAATTAAATGCAACTTAATAAAACTTTAAAAGGCCTGCTAATTGCTGTGCCAGTGATGACATTAGCAGCATGTAGCTCTTCTTCTGATCTTGATGAAGGTGCTGCAAACCAATCTAACCAAGGTATGGTTGAGCAATCAAACAACAATGATACAGTTGAAGTTGCAACACTTACTCCAGAGCAGCAAGCTGAAGAAGCACTTCGTCAAAAATACGAAGCGTTACGTCAAGAGCAAATCATTTACTTCGGTTTTGATAATGCAAAAATTCAAAGCAAATATGCTGAGCTTTTACAAGCACACGCTGAATTCTTAGTACAAAACCCATCAGTTAAAGTACTAATCGAAGGTCACGCAGATGAGCGCGGTACACCTGAGTACAACATCGCGTTAGGTGAGCACCGTGGTCAAGCAGTAGAAAAATATTTACAAAGCTTAGGTGTTTCTGCTAGCCAAATGTCAGTAGTGAGCTATGGTGAAGAAAAGCCAATGGTTAAGTCTCGCACTGAAGAAGCGTTCGCGAAAAACCGTCGCGCAGTATTAGTTTACTAATAAAGAGTCATTATGAAGCCGAAAATTATTTTGGCAGCAATGATCTTAAGCGGGAGCACCCAGTTATGGGCTGCTCCCGCTCCTGTTTCAGAAGCTGCAAGCTCACAATCGAGCATTGAGAAGCGTTTAGTCGCGTTAGAAAACATGATGAAGTCACGTAATTTATTACAAGCTGAGCTTCAGCAGCAGCTTAATATATTACAAGACGAAGTAAGCCAAGTTCGTGGTATTACGGAAGAGCAAAGCTATAAGCTTGAAAAAGTACTTCAGCGCCAACGCGAGTTGTACCAAGAAATCGAGAATCGTGTAAGCCAAGCATATAGCCAACCTGCTACGCCAGCTCAACCTACAAACAGCTATACCGATGTAGGGGCTACGCAAGCGATTAGTTCAGACTTATCAGAAAACGAGGCTTATGAGCGCGCTGTAGCGTTAATCATGAAAGATAAACGTTATGAGCAAGCGATTCCTGAGTTTCAAACATTCTTAACGACTTATCCTAATTCAGTATATGCATCTAATGCACATTATTGGTTAGGTCAGTTGTTAACAATACAAAATGATCAAGCGGGTGCGACTGAACACTTTAAAAAAGTAGTCAATGAGTATCCTAATTCTAACAAGCGCCCAGATGCGATGCTAAAGTTAGGAAACTTATTAGCTGATCAAGGTTTAAGCGAGCAAGCACTTAAAACCTTTAATGATTTAATTAATCAGTACCCAAGTACGACTGCTGCAAAATTAGCCACAGAACGTCTGTCGCAAATGTAGATTTGACCTGATTAGACTGCTTTTTGACTTAAGCGGTCTAAAATTAGGCATCTAGACATAAAAACTTAAAAAAAGAGATATTTTCTGTTGCACTCAGCATTTAAATAAGTATTATAAGCGCCCGCAGCAGGCGATTGGTAACAACAGCCGAATTGCGGAAAAAAGAGCGGGTCATTAGCTCAGTTGGTAGAGCAGTGGACTTTTAATCCATTGGTCGATGGTTCAAGTCCATCATGACCCACCATTCTATTATAATGGTAATCTTTAATCGACGGATTTACGTATAGCTTTTATAAGCATCAGAGCGGGTCATTAGCTCAGTTGGTAGAGCAGTGGACTTTTAATCCATTGGTCGATGGTTCAAGTCCATCATGACCCACCATTCTTTGAATGGTTCTATATCGGCGGATTTACGTAGCTTTTAATAAGCAGCAGAGCGGGTCATTAGCTCAGTTGGTAGAGCAGTGGACTTTTAATCCATTGGTCGATGGTTCAAGTCCATCATGACCCACCATTCTTTTTGAATGGTCATATCGGCGGATTTACGCAGCTTTTTTACAAGCATCAGAGCGGGTCATTAGCTCAGTTGGTAGAGCAGTGGACTTTTAATCCATTGGTCGATGGTTCAAGTCCATCATGACCCACCATTCTTTTTGAATGGTCTTATATCGGCGGATTTACGCAGCTTTAATTAAGCGACAGAGCGGGTCATTAGCTCAGTTGGTAGAGCAGTGGACTTTTAATCCATTGGTCGATGGTTCAAGTCCATCATGACCCACCATTCTTCGAATGGTCTTATATCGGCGGATTTACGCACTAAATACCAGAGCGGGTCATTAGCTCAGTTGGTAGAGCAGTGGACTTTTAATCCATTGGTCGATGGTTCAAGTCCATCATGACCCACCATTTTAAATGGTATTTTACATCGGCGGATTTACGTATCTAAATATCCAGAGCGGGTCATTAGCTCAGTTGGTAGAGCAGTGGACTTTTAATCCATTGGTCGATGGTTCAAGTCCATCATGACCCACCATTTCTAAAAATGGTATCTCACATCGGCGGATTTACGCATCTAAATATTCAGAGCGGGTCATTAGCTCAGTTGGTAGAGCAGTGGACTTTTAATCCATTGGTCGATGGTTCAAGTCCATCATGACCCACCATCTCTTACTTACCTTTTCTATCTAAGTTATCCTTTATTTATCTTAACAGCGCACAGCAATACTGTTCTTTAGCTTAAGATTCTCGTATAATTCGCGCCATGAATGCACTGTGGACTAAGTGGTCGAGAAATGAGTCTAGCTGAACAAATTATGCCTGAAGATTATATCTTCCCTCCAAAGCCAGCTCCGTTATCAAAAGACGAGCAAGCCGAGTACAAGGCACGTATCAAACAATTATTGAAAGATAAGAACGCCGTTCTTGTTGCCCATTATTACACTGATCCTGAAATTCAAGCGCTTGCTGAAGAAACAGGTGGTTGTGTTGCTGACTCGCTAGAAATGGCGCGTTTTGGCGCTAAGCACGACGCAGATGTAATTGTGGTTGCGGGTGTTCGCTTCATGGGCGAAACAGCAAAAATCCTTACGCCAAATAAAACAGTTGTTATGCCAACACTTGCTGCAACCTGTTCATTAGACGTAGGTTGCCCAATCGAAGAGTTCTCTGCGTTTTGTGATCAGCATCCAGATCGCAAAGTAGTAGTGTATGCAAATACATCAACTGCAGTTAAGGCGCGTGCTGATTGGATAGTGACTTCTTCATGTGCCCTAGAGATCGTAGAGCACTTAGACGAGCAAGGCGAAAAAATCATTTGGGGTCCTGACAAACACTTAGGTTCTTATATTCAAAAGAACACAGGTGCTGACATGATCATGTGGAATGGCGCCTGTATCGTTCATGACGAGTTTAAAACCAAAGCACTTAAGGATATGAAAGCCTTACACCCAGATGCGGCTGTATTGGTTCACCCAGAGTCACCTGCGGAGATTGTAGCCTTAGCAGATGCAGTTGGTTCAACAAGCCAACTTATCAAAGCAGCGCAAACTATGGACAACAAAAAGTTCATCGTCGCGACTGACCGTGGCATTTTCTACAAAATGCAGCAGTTATGCCCAGAGAAAGAATTCTTTGAAGCACCAACAGCAGGTGAAGGTGCAACGTGTAAAAGCTGTGCACATTGCCCGTGGATGGCAATGAATGGCTTAAAAGCGATTGAAGAAGCACTGACAGACCCAGAAGGTAAAGAAGTGTTTGTTGATATGGACTTACGCGAAGGCGCATTAAAGTCGCTTAACCGTATGTTAGAGTTCTCAGCAACGCTTCAGCGTTAATGTTTATACAAAAGGCAAGGTGTTTACCTTGCCTTTTTTGTTTGATTACTAATCACTTAACTACACTATTTTAAAAAGCCCTTGCGTCTGTAGGGTTGTTTTCATACTATAACGCCGCGCTAAACTCTAAGCGCCTTAGGTGACGTGTCCGAGTGGCTGAAGGAGCACGCCTGGAAAGTGTGTATACGGCAACGTATCGAGAGTTCGAATCTCTCCGTCACCGCCATTTCTTTATCTACCAAGCTTACTTTAATTATTCTCAAATGGTTTAAAGGCGTATTTTAGCTAGTCTAATTATCCAAGCTGTTAATTCTTTCACACTCTTTCCAAAAAGACTGTCCTAATACTCTGTTTATTTCTTCTGCTGAAGTGAGGCCTTTTGATAATGCTTCTAAGGCCACTTTATATAAAGACCTCGCACCGCTTTGAGCTGCAACCTCTCTTAACTTACTGGTACTCTCTCCAGCTCTAATTGCATCGGCTAGTTGATAGTCTATAGTGATTATTTCGAACAGAGGGATGCGTCCTTTGTAACCAGTGTGATCGCACTCATCGCAACCTGATGGCGACATAATATTTATATCAGGAAAGATACTTTTAAAGCGTTTGCCATGGGTATCTGTGGCCAATGGGCCACTTAGATTACAACTAGGGCATAGTTTTCTAATTAAGCGCTGTGCTGCAACACCTTTTAAAGAGTCGGCAATAATAGGCCGTGACACACCTAAGCCTATTAATCTTGAAATAGTCGTAATTGCATCACTAGTATGTAAGGTGGTCATCACAAAATGCCCCGTGATTGCAGCGCGAAAGGTCATTTCTGCGGTTTCTTCATCGCGAACTTCACCCATCAATATTACATCAGGGTCTTGTCTTAAAATACTTCTGAGGGCGCTGGAGAAGGTAAGGTTCTGTTGAGGATTAATATTAACTTGGGCAATACCTTCAATTTCATATTCTATAGGGTCTTCAACTGTAACAAGGCACTTTTCGGGTGAGTTTAATTCTTTTAAGGCAGCATAAAGTGTACTTGTTTTTCCTGACCCGGTAGGGCCTGTTATCACAAAGATACCTTCGCTACTTTGCAGTAAGTTTTTAAATGTGTCGAGCTCTTGCTGTTGTAAACCAATATCATCTAACTTGTTTACAACAGATTTGATTAGCAGGCGGATGACTACTTTTTCTCCCCCTTTAACAGGTAATGTCGATACCCGTAGGTCAACATCTTGGCCTTTAAGCTCTAAACTCACACTACCATCTTGTGGGACCATTTTTTTTGCTAAATTAAGGCCAGCTAATGCTTTTATTCTTTGTATTATTGGGATAAAAACTTGTGCAGGTAATTCTGATATGACCCTTAACATGCCATCTACTCTGTAACGAACTATGCCGCCATTATTAAAGGGTTCTATATGGATATCACTGGCTTTAAATATAAATGCCTCTAATAGCATTTCAGATACAATTTTAACGATGGCTGAGTTTGAAGAGTCGGGCTCATTTCGTTTGGTTCGTGTGTTAAGTTGGGTTGTTTTTATAATAATGTCATTTTCAGATAGCATTTGCTCCTGATAAAACATTTCTGTCCATTTTGCTATGAGCTCGGGTGATGCCAATACTGACTTAACATGCAGGGTCGTTAAAAATTCAACCATTGCTTCCATATCAGTATCAAATGGGTGGGGTGAAGCAACTGTTAATAAGCCATCAGCAAAGTCCACAGGAAAAATGCCATACTCTCTGGCTACTTTAAGAGAAACATAATGAAGCAATTCTTCCGGCACATTGGTAGGAGGTTTTGCAACCTCTAACTGGTAACTCTTTGCAATCATTTCAGTTAATATTTTGCTGTCGACTTGCAAAATTGCCTCTGCACTTTTCCATGCTGAAATCGCAGATTCACCGTTATACATTTCTTCAATATTAATATTGCTGTTAGTTGATTTTTCAATGCAAAATCGTTTTAGCCAATTAAAAGTGGCATTACTTCTGTGTACTTCATGTTTATCAGCCATACTCATTCCATATATATTTTGTCGTCTTTGGCATCAAACGTAATTGTTGAATTACCATGTGGAATGGTTAGGCGAAAATGTTCGTTGGTAATTTTTTCATAAGTTACATCCATAACAGATGCAATAGGGCTTGGTAAATCATCTGGCAGTTCTCCGTAAGTTGTGCGGTAATGTTCTACATCTTCTGCAATCATTAATAATGCAACTGAGCTGCCCGTTTGATAATCTCTGTCATAATTTACAGGGTGAGTTTCATGACCGATAACTAGTGCTTTTGCTAACAAAAACCCAAAAGCAATATATGTTGCATAAGGAAGCCAGCTCGGTAAAACAATAAAAGATCGATTTTTATTTCGTTGAGTATTTTGCGTTTCATTCATCGCTTGCGCGATACTTTCTTGCCATCGTTTATTGGTTGAAATCATTTTTATCTTCCTAGTTACTTATTCTTGATGGCCGTGCTGCTGACCTATATGTTGTTCAGGGTGTTTTACCCAGCCCGGAGGCCAATTCAAGTTAGAACCTGCATTACTGCGACTGCCTGATTCTGATTCACTATTTGTACCAGTTTCTGTACTTGTACTCGTTTGGCTACCCGTGTTGCTATCACCAATACTTCTATCTGGAGGTGGGGTGTTACCTGTGTTACTTGCATCAGGAAGTTGGGGGTTACCATTATTACTTGCTTCAGGTTGCTGGCTAGTCCCAGCATTAGCTAATTTAGGTGGTTGATTGATTTTGGGAAGGTTTGAATTTGCAGCTAAAGGCTCTTTATTTGTTTGGTGTGTCTCATAAGGTGTTGCTAACGCAATAATCATCATATTAGGAGTCACGAAAGAGTGTTTTAACTCAGTTATGTGATCTAAGGCATTAAGTACATTTAAACCGTTTTGACTATTTGCTTTTAAAAATAAAACAGGAAAAGCCTCATGACCGGTAAAATTAAAAAACCCAGAATGATTAACTAATTGAGCTGAAAATCCAATATCAAACTCTTCAGAAAACTGACTGGCAAGTCCTGGTAAATAGCTTGGGGCTTGACCAAAACTTGAACTTGAAAGCTCATTTGGCTTTGCCAGTGCATCTGGTGAAGTTGCTATAACATCCTGATATGCAAGCCCTATAGAATGGATTCTATATAACAAGGTAGCTGCTTTAGATTCATTTACATAGCTTTGATAATTAGGTAGAGCGATTAAGGATAAGATCCCTATAATTGATATAGCTACCATAAGCTCTACCAATGTGAACCCATTACTTTTAAAAAAGTTGAGCTTTCCCAAAATCGTTGATTTCATTAATACAATTCACTATTTAAGTTATATCTTCTTAAATATAGACAAAATCATAGGTTTTTCATCTTAGTTTAATTTATATTTTTCGTAACTTAAGGATGGTTAATTAAGTAAATTCAATGTTCTACAGTATAGTTGTTTGAAGGTTTTTCAGAGTTACTTTGCCAAACGATATGAGGAAACGAAAAGTTGTTACATGAATTAAAGTCAATAAGGAAAATTGCGCTTTGGTAGGTTTTATTAACCTATCATAGCAAAGTGCTTTTCGAGATAACATTTAGCGCGCATGGCTATGTGGCTACTGACCTTTCTGGCAAGTTCTATTACTAATAATTCAAGTTGTTCACGGCTATAGCCAAGTATTACACAGCGCTTTAGTTGCTCACTAACTAATCTGCTGACATCGTCTAACGCAAATAATGCACCTAAAGAGGCAAGCTCAAACACGGCGTTGTTTTGCTGCTCTATGCCAAACGGCAGCTGACCCAATGTCAGTGCGGTTTTTAGTTGCTGCTCTGTGCGTTTGATAAGCAGCGAATTTGAACCTTGAATATCATCAAGCGAGTTTAAAATATCTAGCGCCAACAATGCTTTTGGCACCCCAGAATACACACTAATATGCGGTAAAATATCACACAACTCTTGCATTGATACGCCATCATTCAATGCGTGCTGACATGCTCGTTTTAACAAAGGCTTGTCATGAACGGTTACCAAAGCAGCGATCGCGACAAACACAAATAGATCCGTGTTATTTGGGTTCATAATTTCTCTTTTGATTTTAGGTATTGAATATATTGAAGTTTTGTAGCAGTGGCTGATTACATAGAGTATGTAATCGAAAAATTGAAAATACATTATGGTCGATGATGGCGGTTTCTGCTTGCCATAAATGATGTAATTTTTGCCTAAAGCAACGAACTGTTACCTTAAATGGTCCTAACTTCAAATTACGGTGATACACTTAATGGAGTATTTATTAGAGGTAATCTAAATGCGTCAGGCATTATTAGAAGCAGTGAAAGCGATAGCGGTTGCAGATGGTAGTTTTGAAACAGCTATTCCAGAGTTATTGGTGTTCCGACGAAGCGAAGTTTCATTGCCGATGGCCTGCGTGTATGAATTAGGACTGGGCATTAGCTTGCAAGGCGCAAAGCGAGTGGTACTAGGTGAGCATAGTTATGATTACACTGACGGCCAATCACTCGTGACCTCAGTCGATGTGCCTGTTGCCTCACATATTACTCGTGCTAGTAAAGAGCAGCCATTTTACGGCTTATATCTACGCTTAGATGCTCATGAAATAAGCCATATTGTTGCTGAAATGGAGTTTGCAGGGCAAGATAAGTTCCCTAAACATCAAGCTATGTCGGTGGTTGATACTGATAACGGCTTACTTGATGCTTTGCTTAGGCTTATTCAACTCGACAATGAGCCACATTTAAAAGCTAATCTTGCGCCACTAATTAAAAAAGAAATCATATTGCGTTTATTAAATAGTCCTCATAGCCCTTATTTAAGACAGATTGTGATGTCTGGCTCTGCCCATCAAAAAATCGCCAAAACCTTATGTTGGTTAAAAGAAAACTTTACCAGTCAATTTTCAATCGATGATTTGGCTCGTGATGCACACATGAGCCCGTCAACATTCAGGCTGCATTTTCGTGATGTAGTAAAAATGAGCCCATTGCAGTATGTAAAAAACTTACGGCTACAAGCGGCAAGACAACTAATGCTCAATGAGCGAATAGATGTAGGCTCTGCAGCTTTAAAAGTGGGTTATGAAAGCCCATCCCAGTTTAGCCGCGAGTACACTCGCTTTTTTGGTAAGCCACCGATAAAAGATATTTCAGCACTGCGCTTACAACAAATAGCATAAAAAAGGGAGCGCATGGCTCCCTTGTATTTAAAATCGTTTTTTCGGCACTCTCAGTTGTGAGTCAAACTCGTCGGGGAATAAAATGGTGCCGTCGTCTTGATCTGTTGGGAACACCGCAATCAGTAAGTCATCTTGTTCAAGGCCGGGTGTCCAGCGACTTAACCAATCTTTTACTGGAATCGCTTTGGGCTCGCAATCTTGCCATTCACCGGTTGCCCAGCTTTGTGCAAACTCGCGGCTAGGCCATACAGGAACACAGTCGTCGTCTTCGTTAGAGAGCATGACACAGCCATGTTCATCATTGAGGATCCATACTTGTTTAAACTCTTGAACCGTTTCAAACATATAAGCGAGTCGTTTCTTTGCGCCTAAGGCGAGTACAGCATCAAACTCAGTTTCAACACGTTTAGCAGTTGCATTATTCATGACAAGCTCACTCTTTTAGTTATACACAGCTACACCTTAATCATAAGGTGATAAATAAATATGACAAGTAAAGTTAATAGCTAAATTAATTTACTAATGCAGCGAATAGATCGTCAGCAAGTTGTTGCAGAGATTTTGGTTCTTGATTTGTTAGTGCATAGGTACGAATACCGTATATACCCATTACTAAAAAGCGCGCCAACTGTTGAGCTGGCTTGCTACTTTTAAATTCGTTGTTATCAAGGGCTTTTTGAATTTGTTCGGCGAGGGCATTCTCGTAGGCATTAAGGTTACCACGCAGCACACTACAAATTTGTGGATCATTGCCTTCAACCTCAGAAATACTTTTTGTAAGCAAACATACCTTGGCAACTTCACCTTCAATACATTCATCAACAATCACAGTTAAGTAATGTTTGAGGGTCGATAAAATTGATTGTTGGTCATTAAAAAGGGCAGTAAATTGTTGGTTTCTGTCTTTTTGATACTGCTCAGTAGCGGCTAAAAATAAGCCTTTTTTGTTGCCATAAGCCGCGTAAATAGAGCCCGGATGAAGATGAGTCACTTCTTTTAATTTTTGCATACTGGTCTTCGCATAGCCATATTGCATAAAGGCATGCATGGCTTGGCGTAGTACAAATTCAGTATCAAATTCAGCAGTTCTCATTAAAGCTCCTCACGATATATAATACCAATCCGCAATAATACTTAGTCATTTTGAGGGATTAAACCTGTCGCTACCCGCGTTAAAAATTTCTGATTTAGAACAACTAAATAACGAAATTTTTGCCTTGTTATCAACGAGGTTTTCTTGCCTCAAAATAGACCACTTAATTAAGCGAATTGGTATAAACGAAGTTTACGTAATCTTGAACGAATATTCAAAATAAACCTTGAAGTTAGTATGTTTCGCCCTTATCTTGAATGTATGTTCAAGATAAGGATAAAACCATGACAACCGATTTACTTTCTCCATTTAAACTAAACGACAGTATTGAGCTGCAAAACCGTGTACTAATGGCCCCACTTACACGCTGTATGAGCGACGATAACCTCGTTCCAACCCAAGCGATGGTTGATTATTATGCGCGCCGTGCCGATGCCGGTTTAATTATTAGCGAAGCAACGATTATTCGCCCAGATGCTCAAGGTTACCCAAATACACCGGGTCTATTTACCAGTGAACAAATTCAAGGTTGGAAGAAAGTGACCGATGCTGTGCACGCGAAAGGCGGCAAAATGTTTGCTCAGCTTTGGCACGTAGGTCGTGTTGCTCATCCTCACTTTTTTGGTGGTGATGTACTGGCACCATCAGCAATTGGTGTAGAGGGTTCGGTACCAAGAATGCGCGAGTTAACTTACGTGACACCAAAAGCTGCAACCATCGAAGACATCCAAGGTTTAATTGCTGACTACGCAAAAGCGGCTGAAAATGCAATTGAAGCGGGTTTTGACGGCGTTGAAATTCATGGTGCGAATGGTTACTTGATTGATCAATTCTTACACTTTGCTGCCAATCAACGTGAAGACCAATACGGTCAAACACCAGAAAACATGTCACGTTTTGCTCTTGAAGTTGTTGATGCTGTAGTGGCAGCCATTGGTGCAGATAAAACAGCATTACGCTTATCGCCAGGTGCGTATTTTAATATGACTGAAAGCGACGGTGATAAAGCAGTATTTGATTATCTATTACCAGCACTTGAAACACGTAACCTTGCGTACCTACATGTTGGTATCTTTGATGACAGCATGCGCTTTGCAAGTTTAGGTAATAAGTCGGCGTCTGAATATATGCGTGGTGCTTATAAAGGTACCTTGGTAGGGGTAGGTAGCTATAGCTTTGAAACAGCAAATCAAGCTATCGATAACAACCAATTTGATTTAATTGCGATTGGTCGCCCATTCATTGCGAACCCAGATTACATCAGTAAAGTTAAAAATGGTGAAGCGTTAACACCATATAGCGAAGAAATGCTGGCTGAGTTGATTTAAGCAAATCTAATAATATTGTCCAACCAACAAGCGCCCAGTTAATTTAACTGGGCGTTTTTCTAATACTTTCTTATTTATTAAACAGTTGAGTCTTAAATCTGCCATGAAAATGCATTAATTGTTTAACTGTTGTGTCAAAAATTTTGACCCTAAATGTCATACACGCTCTGCATACTGTGCCCGCTTTTATATACGTAACCTTGGAAAAACAATGAGCACAGTAACTAAAAAAACAAAACTAAGCCTTGTAATCGCAACGCTTTTAGCAACATCGGCAAATGCAAACACCAATAACGAAATTGAAGAAATTACCGTTGTTGCAAAGCCAACCAGTTATGCAAATAACGTCATTGAACCTGCCATGCTTGAGCAACAAAGTTCAGTATCAAGTGTGTTAGCCGTGATTGATAACTTACCGGGTATTAGCATCAACGAAGGTGATGCATTTGGTGGTGACGATTGGTCAACCACCATTACTATGCGTGGCTTTAGTATCGATGGTAATCAACAGCAATTAGGTATGACGATTGATGGTATTCCTAATGGCGGTTCTAACTATGGTGGCGGCGCAAAAGCAAACCGTTATCTTGACAGCGAAAACTTAGCAACGGTTGAAGTAGGGCAAGGTACGTCTGATATTGCCTCTGCATCACTCGAAGCGCTAGGCGGTACATTTAATTTTGTGAGTGTACAACCGAGTACTGAGCAAAGCACCACGTTTGCTTATACAACGGGCGATCACAATGCTAGCCGTTACTTTGTTAAGCACGAAACCGGCACTGTGTTTGATAACACGCAAGCCTATATTAGCTATTCGCAAACAGACACTAGCCGCTGGATTGGCGATGGCAGCAATGGTGGTAAAGACAACCAGCATATCGAAGCTAAGTTTGTATCAGACTTTAGCGATTTAACCGTATCGGGTCGTGTTTCGTATGATGATGTTCACGAAATTAACTATAACAGCATCAGCATTAGTGAGTTTGAACAAAACCCTGATTGGGATCGTTTAACTTGGAATTGGACTGGTGTGCCGCATTTTGATCAAATGTTTGCTGAGGGCTGGGGTACACTGCGTGAAAATACCCTTGCGTATGTAAAGTTTGATTACGCATTAGGTGCCACTTCAAACTTAAGCTTGTCGCCTTACTATCATAAAAATTCAGGTCGTGGTGATTGGATCCCGCCTTATTTAACGTCACCAGTTGATGGCGATGGTAACCCAACAACAATTGGTGGTGAAAACGCAGGCAGCTATGGCTTTACAGATAGCGATGGTAATCCACTTGCACCTGCTGCAGGTTGTACGGCAAGTTTAGAGTGGCCATGGTCATCTGGCCCCGGCTTAAACCCAGCCTGTTACCCAGATGATGCTATTCCGGTTATGTCGTATCGTCATACTCACTACAAAAAAGACCGCTTAGGTATGACCGGTGAGTACCAAGTAACGCTTGGCAATCATGATATTGAAGCCGGCTTTTGGTTTGAACAAACAGACCGCGATGAATCACGTGACTGGCATAAAGTTATTGATGCCCGTGTCTATCATCATTTTGACCAAACACCTTATTGGACACAGTATAAAAACACCTTCGAAACAGATACATTCAAATGGTACGTGCAAGACTCAATCAGTTTAGGCGATTTCACACTTAATTTAGGTGCTAAACAGTATCTTGTTGAACTGCAGCGTTATAACCATTTTGAAGATGAATATTCAGATAAGATCGACAGTGATTCAGACGTACTATTCAGCGGCGGGGTGTTGTATCAGCTATCTGCAAGCACAGAGTTATTTACCAGCTACAGCGAAAACTTTGCGGCAATTAAAGATGGCGTACTTGAACGCGATTCATCAACATTGACCGAAATTGAACCTGAAACAGCTGAAAACATCGACCTAGGTGTGCGTTACAGTGATGACCGTTTACGTTTAACGGCAACCGCTTACAGCATCGAATTTGATAACCGTATTACCTTTATTGCTCCGGGCAGTGATACCGATGGTATTGACTACACGATTGGCACGAACGGTTCTTACATCAACGTTGGTGGTATAGAGTCAACGGGTGTGGAGCTTTCTGCAAGCTATATGCTGACTGACAAATGGAACCTTTACACATCGTATACGTACAATAACTCTGAGTATCAATCGAACGATCCAAGTGCTTACAACAGCGAGGGTGAGTTACTTGAGGATGCATCAGCCAGCTTTAAAGCGGGTGATGAAGTGATTGACTCAGCACAAGATTTATTTGTGGTATCGGCAGACTACTACAGTGGTGATTTCCGCTTTGGTTTATCGGCTAAATACACTGGTGAGCGTTTAGGTGCATGGACTGATGAGCAAACCCGTTCGCGTAATGAGGTTGATGGTTACACCTTGGTTGATTTAAACATTGGTTATAACACCAGCCTTGATTCAGGCGTGTTTAAATCAATCGACCTTGCATTTGTGGTGAATAACCTGTTTGATAAATCATATCTCGCAGGTGGCACAGGTAATGGTTCTACCTACTTTATTGGTGCACCACGTACCGCAGCTTTAACACTTACAGCGCAGTTTTAAGTAATAAACTAACGTTTTAAATAGCCCATCGTTGATGGGCTTTTTTGCAGGTGATATATGAAAAAATTAATTTTAGCCTCGGTGGTGGTAGCGGCATCACTATTAAGCTTAAACAGTAAAGCTGCCGACAATGTTGTGCTCGTTACTCTTGATGGCCTTCGCTGGCAAGAAGTGTTCTTTGGTGCAGACAAAAACTTAATTGATAACACTGATTTTGTTGCAGATACAGATGAGCTAAAGGCGCTTTTTTGGCGAGATGACCAAGCACAGCGTACACAAGCGTTAATGCCATTTTTTAGCGAAATACTGGCAAAGCAGGGCGTTTTGATTGGTGATAGAACTCAAGGTTCATTTATGTCGGTAAGCAACCCGTGGTATTTCTCATACCCAGGTTACAGTGAAATATTAACCGGCATTGTAGATGAAAATATCGATAGCAACGATAAAGTGCCTAACCCCAACAAAACCATCTTAGATAGTTTAAATTCTCAACCCGAGTTTAAAGGTAAAACCGCGCTTTTTGGTAGCTGGGATGTGTTTCCTTATATTGTAAATCGCGAACGAAGTGGAGTGTTTGTTAATGCTGGCTTTGAATCTTTTGATGCGGTGAAATCAGCCGAAGTGACTCTGCTAAACCAAATGCAAAGCGAGATCCCAAGCCCTTGGCACAATGTTCGCCTCGACAGCTTTACCTACCGATTTGCCAAACAATATTTATTAAATAAACAGCCGCGTTTACTGGTTATTAGCTTGGGTGAAACCGATGACTTTGCTCATAACGGTAAATACGATGCCTACTTAAAATCGGCTAAACAAAGTGATGCGTTTATTCGTGACCTTTGGCAAACAATTCAACAAACACCGGGCTATAAAGACAATACCACATTGATCATTACCACCGATCATGGCCGTGGCAGTCATGCTGATGATTGGCAGCATCATAGTTCGAAGCGTGCTCTGGCAGGTTCAGAGCAAGCTATTAAGCACTTTCCAAATGGTATTGTTGGCTCTGAACACATTTGGCTAGCAGCCATCGGCCCAGATATAAAAGCAACAGGCTTAATAAAGCCAAGCAATGAGCTTAAACAAGCGCAAGTAGCGGCAACTGTACTGAGCATTTTAGGTGTAAATCGTCAGCATGTTAATCCGAAAATGGCGGCGCCGATTAAGGAGATTTTAAAATGAGTTTAACGCTTAGTTTTCTTAGAAGCACCTTATCTGGGTTAATCCTAGTTAGTAGTGTGAGTGCGATTGCTGCGCCAAGTAAAATTTTGTTTGGCTCATGTGGTCATCAAGACAAAGCTATTCCAATTTTTGATGCCATCAACAAAGAGCAAGCGGATTTATTTATGTTCCTTGGCGATAACATTTATGGTGATACCGAAGATATGTCGGTACTTGCCGATAAATATCAACGCTTAGGACAAAAGCCGGGCTTTAAAACATTACGTGCGAATACCCCGATAATAGCCATGTGGGATGACCATGATTATGGCGAAAATGACGCTGGTAGCGAATACCCAAAAAAGCAGCAGTCACGAAAAATCATGCTGGATTTTTGGCAAGAGCCTGCGGATTCTGCTCGCAGGACTCGTGAAGATGGTATTTACACTTCGTACACGTACGGTGAAGGTGAGCAAACTGTAAAAGTCATCATGCCAGATCTCCGTTTTAATCGCGCACCGCTGAATCATGTATCGGCGGTGACCTACCAACTTGAACGTAAGCCCGCAAAACAAGGGCCTTATAGCCCAACAACTGATAAAAACGCCTCTATGCTTGGTGAAAGCCAATGGCAATGGCTCGAACAAGAGCTTAAGTCAGACGAAAAGATAAAAATCATTGCCTCAAGCTTACAGCTATTGGCTGATTTTACAGGCTGGGAGTCATGGGCTAATTATCCTGCTGATCGTGAGCGTTTATTTACGCTTATTAAAAAGCATAAAGTAAACGGTGTAATTATTGTCAGTGGCGATACCCACTGGGGGGAGTTGTCTAAGTATCAACAAAACCTAGATTACCCACTTTATGAGATGACCAGCTCTGGACTAACAGAAAAGTGGAAAGATGTTAGCCCTAATAAACACCGTGTGGGTGATTACACTCATGAGGTTAACTACGGCGATTTAACAATCGATTGGCAAAAAGCAGATCCTACCATTCGTATTGCGCTTAAAGGTATTAAGGGTGATGAGATCATGCACACCGAGTTTGCGTTATCGACGATAAGTCCATACCAGTAAATATTGCCTGTAGCGCATACCCGTAATACGTACCCGCAGCTCATGGCAAACATGGAATTAAGCCTTGTTTGCGGGTATTTCTCTCTATCCCATCTAATTAAAATATCTTACACTGTGTCAATTAGTTAGTTTCAAGCAAGGACAGTGTAAAGTGCTGAATATAATTCAATCAAATCGCATGGAAGCACTGCAAGCGCGGTTTCACGCTCTTCTTAAAGTTAATCCATTAACGAGCCCCTTTAAAAAAGAAATTGTGCTTGTGCAGTCACCGGGTATGTCGCAGTGGCTAAAAATAGGTTTAAGCGAACACTTAGGGATTGCCGCTCAGGTCGACTTTCCGCTGCCTTCGAGTTTTATATGGCAGCTTTACCAACAATTATTGCCAGATGTACCCAGTGAATCACCGTATAACAAAGCTAACCTTGCTTGGAAGCTGTTTGCGATTTTACCAAACTGCATTGATGAGCCGCTGTATTTACCACTGAAAACCTATTTAGATGGTGACAGTGAGGGGCAAAAAACCTTTGCCTTGTGCGAGAAAATTGCCGACGTTTATGACCAATACTTAATGTATCGCCCCAATTGGATTACCACTTGGGAGCAGGGCATCGATGAGCTTGATGATGTTGATGTGGGTATTGCGCCATGGCAGCCAGATCTTTGGCGCAAGCTGGTGGCGCACAGTAAAGAGCTTGGGCAAAGCCAATATCACCGCGCCAACATGCAAGACAAACTCCTTGCAGCCCTTGAAAAAATGGACGCAAGCTTATTACCTGAGCGTATTAGTTTATTTGGTATTTCTGCAATTGCGAGCAGCCAGCTTGAAGTGTTTCAGGCTATTGCGAAAAAAACGCAGGTATTTTTGTTTTTCTTCAACCCCAGTGAGCATTACTGGGGCGACACACTCGATGAAAAAACAGCAGCCAAAATTGCTGCTAAATATGCCAAACGCCCGCAGTTACAAGCACTTGAAGACAGCGCTAAAAACCCTGATCACGAGTACTTTTTTATTGGTAATCCGCTACTCTCGTCATGGGGTAAATTAGGCCGAGACTATTTTGAGCAGCTACTACAACTAGATGCGCAGTGGCTAGACGGATTCGATAACGATTTTGATCAAAGCTTGCTATCGCAAATTCAGTCTGAAATTTACCAATTAGCCTTCAAGGGTGAGTCATTAACGCCTGATAAAGAATGGTTCATTAATGACGAAGGCAAACTGCCAATTCAGGCAGATGATACCAGCATTGTGCTGAGCGATTGTCACACTCCACTTCGTGAAGTAGAAAGACTACATGATTACTTGCTCAATTTATTCAATGAAAATAAAGCGCTAACACCGAAAGATATTATTGTAATGATGCCGGATGTTGGCACATACAGCCCGTATATTGAGGCGGTGTTTGGTGGTGCCGAAGGGCGACGCTTTATCCCTTATGCGTTAGCCGATTTAGCCATAGAGCAAGAAAAACCTGTGCTTAGTTCGTTTGCTAGTTTAGCTGATTTACCATACTCACGCTTTGGTGTATCTGACATTCTTGATTTACTGCAAGTCACGCAAATTGCCGAAAAATTTAACCTCGAAGCCCATGAGTATGAGCAAATAGGTTTTTGGCTTGAACGCGTTGGCGTTAAATGGGGCTTAGATGCCGCTCACAAAGACAGTTTTGGCTTACCCGCAATAGATTTAAACACTTGGCAACATGGCCTAAACCGCTTGTTACTTGGCGTTGCGCAACGTGATGAACAATTGCCGTTTTCGGGGATTTACAGTGCCGATGAAGTTGAAGGCATGGCACTGAATACCTTAAATAAACTCATTGAATTTATTGATGTACTTGCCCGTTATAAAGCCAAGCTGCAAGCTGATGCACCACTTAACGAAAAGGCAGAAATTCTAAAAGAGTTATTAAGCGATATATACAGTGATGAAGGCGAACAAAGCTGGGATTTATTAGTGCTGCAAAAAGTGCTTGATACACTGATTAAGCATTATGACAATGGTGATTACCAACAAGCCGTTTCGCAGCGCATTGTAAGTTACCTTGTAAAACAAGGTATTCAAGAAAAAGGCGTAGGGCAGCGCTTTTTAGTGGGGCAAGTTAACTTTTGTACGCTGATGCCAATGCGTGCAGTGCCATTTAAAGTAGTGTGTATGCTAGGTTTAAATGATGCGGATTACCCGCGTACCGTTCAGCCAATTGGTTTTGACTTAGTTCCTTACTCAAAACGCCAAAAAGGCGATCGCTCTCGTAAACTCGACGATCGTTACCTGTTTTTAGAAGCGATTTTAAGTGCCCGTGAGAATCTATACATCAGTTATATTGGCCGCTCTTGCTTTGATAACCAACCAAGAATGCCCTCAACTTTAGTGAGCGAGCTTTTAGAATACATAGCCCGTAGTTTTGAATTTGCTGATCAAGACACTCACTTAAAGCTACCAGAGGCGCTGATTAATTATCAGCACTTACAGCCATTTAACCCAGCTTATTATCTGACCACTAACAAAGAAGGTAATAAAATCCAAACTGATGACGAGCAAAAAGCAAACAAACCTTTAGCCACACGATTACACAGCTATAACCCTGTGTGGATGCCAACTCAAGCTGTTAACCCTGAGCCACAGCAAGCGCTTAGTGTTCAGCCAGAAAGCAGTGTTGAGTTAACTCAGTTTATTCGCAGTATTTGCCAGCCGCACGAGAGCTTTTATCAACAAAGTTTGGGTTTACGCTTACCGCAATTTAACGATATTGCTAAAGATGAAGAGCCATTTAGTTTAGATGCATTACGCCGCTACTTTTACCTTGACGAAATTCTCGAGGCTAGCATTCAAGAGTTACCGCTTAACAAAGCGCAAATAATGCAGCGCGGTGAATTACCCCAAGCCCATGTTGGCGACCTTGTGTTTGAAAGTATGCAGCACCGAGTTGATGCGCTTGCAGGGCAAGTGAAAGCGCATATTCAAGGTGATGAAGCATTACCCGTTGAAGTAAATATTAAAATAGCCAACACCACTTTAGAAGGTTGGTTAAATCATATTTATGGTCAAAAACAGGTGTTTTATCGCACCGCCAGTATTAAAGCAAAAGATGTAATTCGTGGCTTTGTGCATCATTTAGCGGCGCAAATAATGGGGCAACCTGTTGAAACCCTCATTCTTGGTTTAGACAAGCAAATTAGTTTTTCACCCTTGTCAGAAGACGATGCCCGCAAGTATTTAAACGATTGGTTTTTGCTTTATGAAACGCTTTTAACTCGTCCTGTGGCGTTCTTTCCGGTCAGTGGTTACGAGTACATAAAAACAGACAAAGACATGGTTAAAGCAAACAATAAATTCACGCCGCAATACATAGGCATAGGTGAAGGTGAGAACCCATACATTCGCTTAACCATAAAAAGCCTTAAAGACTGTGAAGAAGAGTTTATAAAATGGAGCGAGCTGCTGTTATCGCCACTCGTTGAATTAGCACAGGAGGCCGATCATGCAAACGCTTAATCCAATGAGTATGGCGCTGTGTGGGCAAAGCCTTATTGAAGCCAGTGCCGGTACAGGTAAAACCTATACAATCACAGGTTTGTATTTACGGTATTTGTTGGGCTTACAAAAAGCGACCGGGGAAGATGAAGCATTAAATACGCCGCTTAGTGTTGAGCAAATCCTAGTGGTGACCTTCACTGAGGCCGCCACCCAAGAAATTAAAGACCGTGTGCGAGCGCGTATAATCAATGCCAGAGATGCTCTGCTTGGCAAAGAGCCCGATGATGAGCTGATTGAGCAAGTAATTGACGAGGTAACTGACAAACACGCCGCATTTGATTTGCTAGACGCCGCGGCAAAGTCGATGGATGAAGCTGCCATATTCACCATTCATGGCTTTTGTCAGCGAATGCTGAAACAACATGCTTTTGAATCAGGGGTGGCGTTTAACTTAGAGTTTATTTTAGATGAGCGTGAGCTTATTCAAGAAACCCTTAATGACTTTTGGCGTGCCTTTGTTTACCCACAATCAAAAGAGCGTACGCAAGCAATTACCGATATTTTCCCAGTGCCTGCATCACTGTATTCACAGGTAGTGAGTTTACTCAATAAACAAGGGGCAACAATCACCCCCGAGTATGACCTTGATGAAATATGGCAAGCACGCGATAACTTTGTGGCAAAAGTCCCGGCATTTAAAAAGGCGTGCCGTGAGAGTGAGTTTATTAATGCTGTAAAAGCGTCTGATTTAAGTGGCTCAAAAACCCCAGGGCGAAAAAACAGCCTTGCAGCGCTTGAAGAATACTTAAACAATGACGAGTTGTTTTTTGTATTTGGTACCAATAAATACTCGTTTGAAGTGTGGAGCACAGAGAATTTAAGCGACCCTGCAAATTATAAGAAAAACGGTAGCTTACTCATTCACGAAATGTTGGCTCAGTTTGATGAAATGGCTAAACTCAGTAGCCTTATCAATAACGGATTGAATATTGCGATAGTGCAATACGCAGCTAAATGGGTGGCAAATGCATTAGTCAAACGTAAGCAAGAACAAGGTGTTATTACTCCAGATGACTTACTGAGTAACTTGCATCAGGCGCTTTTAAGTGAGCAAGGCCAAGCATTAAGTGAAAAAATTGCCGCCTTGTTTCCGGTTGCCATGATTGACGAATTCCAAGACACCGACCCAGTTCAATATGGCATTTTTAGCCGTATTTATGGCATTAAAAACACCACCCTTGCCATGATAGGTGATCCAAAACAGGCTATTTATGGCTTCCGTGGTGCTGATATTTTTACTTATATTGGCGCAAAACAAGCCGTTGAAAAAGACAAGCAATACACCCTAGATACCAACTACCGCTCAAGTGAAGGGGTTGTTGATAGCGTAAACCGCTTATTTTCTAAAAATGACAATAGCTTTATTTATAACGACGCAATCCCATTTCAAAAGGTTAATGCGAAGGGAAAACGGCAAGACAAAGCGTTTTTAATAAACGGTGAAATGCCAAGTGCATTTGAATTTTCGGTTTTTGTTGATGAATACGCCGAAGCCAACAACAAGCCAACCAGCAAAGGGGTGGCTCAACAAGCATTGGCTTTGCAATATACGAAAAAAATCACCGAGCTACTCAAGCAAGCTGATGCAGGCGCTGCAACCATTGCAGGAAAGCCTCTCACCGCCGCCGATATCTGTGTGTTAGTGCGTGACCGAAACGAAGCACAGTTGATGAAAAACGCACTAGCAGAAGCCGCCATTGCCAGCGTGTATTTGTCCCGTGACAGTGTGTTTAACCAAGAGCTTAGTCATCATTTACTGAACTTTTTAACGGCATTGCATGGACAGTATGATGAGACATTACTGCGCGGTGTACTTGCCGGCCCGTTGTTTTGTTTAAGCTACAACCGTATTTATGAGCTTCACGAAAATGAAAGTGCATGGCAAGAACATCTAAACTTTTTTGCTCAACTTGCCCACATTTGGCATAAACAAGGCGCTATGGCGATGCTTGAGCGTTTATTAAGCCATAATCAGCTCGCAGCGCGTTGGCAAGGCTTAGGCTACAACGTTGAACGCTGGCTCACCGATTTCCGTCATTTAGGGGAAATCTTGCAGCAAAAGCAAATTGAGCTTGAGGGCACCCACAGATTGCTGCGTTGGTTTGCGCAAAAAGTCAGTCAACAAGATGGCGAAGCGGTGCAAGTACGCCTAGAAAGCGATGCTAATTTGGTGAAAATTGTCACCATGCACGCCTCAAAAGGCTTAGAGTACCCGATTGTATTCATGCCGTTTGCCTGTGGCTATCGCGAAAGCAAAGAAGCCCTTTACCATAAAGACGGTAAGCTGATTTATGACCTTGCTAAAAGTGACGAGGCAATGCAAAAAGCAGAGCAAGAGCGCTTAGCTGAAGATTTACGCTTACTTTATGTGGCGCTGACCCGTGCCGTGCATTTTTGTTCTGTGGGTATGTATAACATTTCGCAAGGTCGTAGTGCTCGCCCTGGTATTCAAAGTACCAGCATTGGCCATGTATTATTTGCAGGGTTAGAGATCAAATCGGGCGATGAATGGCGCGCGTTGTTACAACAATTTTGTGAAGGCTCAGCGCACATGAACTATGAGGCGTTTAGCCAAGCAGATGAGCTTGAAAAGTTAACATTTGCTGGAGCTGACAGTGAGCAAGAATATCAAGTTAATACTGTAAAAGCAGACATTCAGCGTGATTGGCGCTCAACCAGTTTTAGTAGCTTAACGCTGAAAAAGCATACTGACCATATTGAGCTTGGTCGCAGTGATGAAGACCACGAAAAAGATGAGTTTTTAGCCCAAAATGCCAATGCTTTAACACCTTACAGCTTCCCTAAAGGGGCTAAGCCGGGTAGTTGTTTGCATGAAATATTTGAGCAATTGGACTTTACCGACCCTTATGCGTTAAAGCGCCCGGCCAGCGAACAAGATGACCATGCACTTGATAAAGTGATCAAAAAGTTATTCGAAAAATACCATATTGATGATAGCTGGCAGGAAATGACCGAGCAGTGGATCCTTGCTGCGCTGAATTGCCCATTGAACGATAAAGGGCTTAGTTTATCAGTACTTGAGCCTGATACCTGTTTAGTCGAAATGGAATTTAATTTACCGCTGTTATCGCTCTCAAGCGATAAGCTTAACCAAGTGTTGGTAAAACATTTTAACTTACCTGGGCAGCTCGACTTTAGTGAGGTACAAGGCTTACTAAAAGGCTTTATAGATTTAATATTTTGCTGGCAGGGTAAGTATTATATTCTTGATTATAAATCGAACTTTTTAGGCAACAGTGCGGCTGATTACCACCATGAGCAACTAGAACAAGCCATGACCAGTCATCAGTATCATTTGCAGTATTTAATTTATACCGTAGCACTGCACCGTTTATTAAAACAACGTATTCAAGATTACGATAGCGACACGCATTTAGGCGGTGTTTACTACACCTTCTTACGTGGTATGAGCGAAGGGCAAGGGGTGTATTTTAATCAGCTAACAAAACAGCAAATAACTGAGCTTGATAGCTTATTCGCACAAGGAGCCATGCTATGAGTCAAATGACATTCGGCTTTGATGACCATGAGCCAAACGAGCCAGTGAATAAGCAACCACAGCAGCCAGTACAACATACTGAGAGTAACTCAGTGTTACCTGCCACAGAACTTAAAACGCAGCCTTTACTGAGTTATTTGCTGGAGGCAAAACGTATTTGCTTGGTTGATGTTAAACTCGCTGAGCTATTGACTGGCACAGAAACAGTAGCAGGTTCACAATCGTTGATAGAGAATAACGATGCAGCGCACAGTGAGGTTTTTTACCTGATTTTATTGCTTGCGGCAGCGCAGCAAAGTCAGCACAGCTGTTTAGAGCTCGCGAATATAAACTGGCAAAATCCGTTTGAAATTAAACAGCAAAGCTTAGCTGATGCCAGCATCGCAGCCCCTGATGTTTTAACACCGTTTGCGGCAGAATTTGGCCTTACTGAGGCTGTTAATAAACTAATGAATGCTGAGTGTGTCGGGGACGACAAGCCACTGCTATTGTTTGCGAATAAACTTTACTTTGCCCGCTTGGCAGAATACGAAACCACTCTGGCATCGCGTTTACATCATTTAGCAACGAAAGAGCTCACACTTGATGAAGCCGCATTAACGGCATTACTTGAGGTGTATTTTCCTAGCAGTGAACATACACCCTACCCAAGCGATCCTATTAAAACATTAAACTGGCAAAAAGTAGCCTGTGCGATTGCTGCAACAAAAGGTTTTAGTGTGATCACCGGTGGCCCGGGTACCGGTAAAACCACCACGGTAACTAAGCTACTGGCCATATTACAATCCTTGTATGCCAGTGCACCGCTAACAATAAAGCTGGTTGCACCGACAGGTAAAGCGGCAGCTCGTTTAACCGAGTCGATTTTAGGGGCAAAGCAAAAGCTTAGTATGATCCCTGATAATATCGCGCCGCTTATCCCTGAGAGCGCACAAACGATTCACCGTTTACTGGGCGTTATTCCGCATACCAATAAGTTTCGCCATAATAAGCGTAACCCACTGCATTTAGATGTACTGATCATTGATGAAGCATCGATGGTTGATTTGTCACTTATGGCAAAACTCATCGAGGCATTACCGAGCCATGCAAGGCTTATTTTACTGGGTGATAAAGACCAATTAGCCTCGGTTGATACGGGCAGTATTCTTAGCGACCTCTGCCAAGGCTTAGAGCTTGGCAAAATGCCAGATTACAGCAGTGAAAGAGCAGCGCAGCTTAATCGCGTTTGTTTTAATAATCAGAGCGAGATACCTGCGGCGAGCAGTCATTTTGTACTTAACGATTGTATTGCGTTTTTACAGCAAAGTTATCGTTTTGATGGCAGCAGCGGCATTGGTCAATTAGCACAAGCTGTAAATACCAATAACACAGGCTTACTGGGCTATGTAGAGCAAACGATTAATCAAGGTGGCTTTAAAGACCTTAAACTTAATTACAGCGTAATTAGTAAACCGATTGAGCAATTTGTGCAACAAGCGGCGTTGCAATACCACGATTATTTGCAACTTATACAGCAAGGGGCAAGTGTTGCCAGTGTGCATAAAGCATTTGCGCATTATCAGTTACTAGCAGCCGTCAGAGAGGGTGATTACGGTGTAAATAGTCTTAATCAACGTATTGAAAAAGCACTGGCTCAACAAGGTTTAATCTCGCCATATCAAAGGCATTACGTGGGTATGCCAATTATGATCAGCCAAAACGACTACCAGCTAAAACTGTTTAATGGCGACATCGGTATTTTAATGCACGATGAGCAAGGTCAGTTAAAAGCCATGTTTGTTGATGAACAAGAAAATATTCGTGCCTTTTCGCCCGCACGTTTACCTGCTCACGATAAAGTGTATGCCATGACAATTCATAAGTCGCAAGGCTCTGAATTTGCTTACACAGCAATGATTTTACCGCCAATAAAACAGGCTAATCAGGGCATTAACAGACAATTGGTTTACACGGGGATCACCCGCGCGAAAACCACATTTGAGTTGGTGGCCGATAAAAATGTATTGCTCATGGCAATGAATAAATCTGTTACTCGTGCTTCAGGTTTATACGATAGGTTAAAACATGAAGCTAGTTAAAGTAACGAGTGACCAACTCAACGATTTAATGGGTTGGTTTAACTCAGAGGCTGAACTGCGTATTTGGTCTGGGCCATTTTTTAATTACCCATTTGATACGCAAAGCTTTAGAAAAGATTTAAACCTAGATGCGCTGAATTCCTTCGCGTTGAGTAATGACGAAGGCCGCATGTTAGGGTTTGGGCAATATTATTTACGTGAAGGTCGTTGCCATTTAGGGCGGCTAGTTATCGCGCCAAGTGAACGTGGTAAAGGTCTAGCAAAAGTGTTGATAAATTTACTAGGAGAGCAGGGCAAACAGCAATTGAACTGCGATAGTTTGTCGTTGTTTGTGTATAGCCATAATACCCTTGCTAAAACAGCCTATGAAAAACTGGGTTTTATACAAACCCAGTATCCAGCGGACATGCCACTCGATGGCTGTATTTATATGACTTGCTAAGAGCGTTTAAAGCTGCTTTTACGAAACAGGTTAGGTTGCCAACCAAAGTGTATGGCGCCTAATCTTAAACATACCGTCACAGCAAATGCGCCAAGAATGCACCAAATATAACTCACCTCTAGGGTGAATAAAGCCGCGTAAGTTAACCCGCCAGATAAGCAAGCGGTTGAATAAAGTTCTTCGCCCATTACTAAAGGCACTTCTCGGCAGATCACATCACGCATCAGGCCACCAAAAATACCTGTGGTCATACCCATGGTGATGGCTACAACCATATCTGCGCCGCCAATCAGAGCCTTTTCGATACCAATAATGTTGAAAATAGCCATCCCTACGGCATCCATTAATAACATGGTGGTGTTACTTAAATCGGGTAAGTGACGAATAGATAAAATAGAGGCGAATATGGCAATGTAAGTTGCGTACAAATAATCGGGCTGGGCTATCCAAAATACTGGTTTGTTGAGCAATATGTCTCGAAGTGTGCCACCACCCAGAGCTGTGACTGTGGCAACAACCACCACACCAAAACCACCGACACTTTTTTCATGGCCCAGCAAGGTGCCAGAAATAGCAAAAAACGCTACACCGATAATGCTTAAAAAATGAAAGTATTCTGATGTCATGGGGCTTCCTTACCTGTTTATAGTAACTAAACCCTAGCAAAATGAACTTTATTGATGCTGAACAGCTAAGAAAATAGGGCGGGTAGTGATGTCACCCGCCGGTAAGAAAATTATTATTATTTTAGGTAATCAACCACTAATTGCGTCATTGCATTTACGCCAAGCTGTAAAGCTTTTTCGTCTGCAAAAAAGTGTGGTGAATGGTTACTAGGTGCTGTAACTGCATCTTGACCTTTTGGTGTAACACCTAAGAAAAAGAACATGCCTGGTGTTTCTAAGGCGTAGTAACTAAAGTCTTCGGCACCTGTGATAAGTGGCGTTGTGATCAGGTTTTCTTTGCCAACCACACCAGCAAGAGTTGGTGTCATTTTCTTGGTTAATTCAACATTGTTCACTGTTACTGGGTAACCATGATCAATGTGAACATGTGCTTCTGCGCCACCTGATTCAGCTACCATCTCAGCGGTTTTAGCTAAACGTTTTTTAATGTCAGCACGCATTTCTTGGTCAAAGGTACGGATTGTGCCAACCATTTCAACTTGATCAGGGATGATGTTGTTACGCACACCGCCATTAATGGCACCAAATGAAACTACCGATGGCGCTTTGGTCACATCAACTTGGCGTGAAGCGATGGTTTGTGTTGCCATAATGATTTGTGATGACGCCACAATTGGGTCAACCCCATTCCAAGGGCGTGAGCCGTGAGTTTGGCGGCCTTTTACTGTGATTGTAAACTTGTCGGCGCTGGCCATTAGCGGCCCTTCACGAAAACCAATTTGTCCGGTATTAAGTGAGCTGGTTACGTGTAAACCAAATACGGCTTCTGGCTTTTCTTTAAATAAGCCTTCTTTAAGCATCAGCTCAGCACCACCTTCTTCGCCATCAGGAGCACCTTCTTCAGCAGGTTGGAAGACAAACAGAATATCACCCGCTAATTGGTCTTTAATTTTTACTAAAGACTCAGCTGCTGCCATTAAAATAGCCACATGGTTATCATGACCACAGGCATGCATTACGCCAACGGTATTACCTTTGTACTCTGTTGTTTGCGTTGACGCGAAAGGTAAGTCTACTTGCTCTTTTACAGGTAGTGCATCCATATCAGCACGCAGCGCAATAAGCGGACCTTTTTTGCCCCCTTTAAGTTTGGCAACCACACCGGTATGAGCCACACCTGTTTGAACCTCAAGGCCTAACGAACGTAAATGCTTAGCTACGTATTTGGCTGTTTCAAACTCACGGTTACTAAGCTCTGGATATTGGTGTAAATGACGGCGCCATTTAATGACCTTTTCGCTGACGCTTTTATTGGCAGACTTAAGTTCAGTATTAATATCACTAGCAAATGCAGGGGTCGAAATCGCACTGAGAAGTAGGCTGGTCGAAAGTAGTTTGTTTAACATCCCATATCCTTTTATTATTAGTTACTAATTATTTAATCAATGTAAAGTATAACCACTTGAATGAACAAGACCTTTCGGTAATTAACCAAGACAAATGGTTTAAAAATCGCACACAATTATTTAAAGACAAGCTAGTTAAACATGCTAAATTAATCACCTTAAAGGCAGGTGATGCATTGTTTTTGCGTGGTGATGAAAATACCGGTCTGTATTGTGTTATTAATGGCGTGCTTAGAGTTTCTGGGGTTAATAGCCAAGGCAAAGAAGCGGTGCTTAGTTTTGTAACCAGTGCGATGTGGTTCGGTGAGGTTGCTTTGTTTGATGGCGGTCGACGCACCCACGATGTGTATGCACAAACTGCGGTACGGCTACTACACGTGCCTGAGCGGGCATTAACTCAGTTATTACAAGAGCATCCCGCTTATTGGCATGATTTTGGGCTGTTGCTTACCGATAAAGTGCGAAGCCTGTTTGACTCCTTAGAAGATCACGCACTCCTTACAGCAAAGCAAAAGGTGAGTAAGCGGTTATGTATGCTTTATCAGTCGTCACTCCAAAGCTGTTTGCCGCTTACCCAGCAACAACTTGCCGATATGACCTATTTAACACGGCAAACCATTAATCAAATATTACAATCCCTACAAGCTGATTCAATTATTAATCTTAAATATCAATCAATTGAAGTAATTGACATCGATAAATTACAATCTCAATGCTAGTTTGGAACTAAAATTGCTACAAAGTTGTAATCAAGCTTAAACGGAAGACAACTTGTGGCAATAACATTTCATAATCAATATAACCCTTATCACGCTTCGGCTGCTGCTAAGCTGTCGCAAACAACCCGCCTCGATGATATGAAGGCCATGCATACGCCTGCATCTTCAGCACAGCAACTTTTACAAAAGCAGTCTGAGCCCAGTTCTTTTTTAGCACAGGCGCAAGAAGCCTTGGTTTATCAGCGACTCGGGGTTGATAAAGAGAAAATTGACGAAATAAAAGCGCAAATAGAAAAACTTGCCGAACAAATGCAGCAACAAGGTGCCGACACCAAAGCGCTGCAAGAAAAAATGAATGAGCTGCAAGCGATGCTTGATGAAGAATATCAAAAAGGACGCGAACGCATGGATATGCAACCAGAAGCTGAAAAAGGCAAAGTTATTGATGCGCTGGTTTAATGTGTGAGTTTAATATAGCCATTTTGAAATGTCGGTTAGTTGACATTCTTGACGGTGAATTTTCTGCTAATCTGAATTTTGAACACAGTTTTGGCAGGAAAAATAATGAAAACATTAAAACAACAACTGACAAATTACGCTCTCTATCACCGCTCTAAACGTAATATTTACACCCATTTTATTGGCATCCCATTAATTGTATTTGCGATTATTTGTTTATTGCAACGAGTCACGCTTATTTCAGAGCCTGCTGTTATCTCCTTGGCAACCGTGGTGATTGTACTTAGCTGTCTTTATTACTTGATGCTAAGTTTATCAATGGGGTTAATTATGGCTGTATGCTTAAGTTTGTTGAGCATTGCCGCTGAGCCCGTGGTGTCACTTGACGTGGAATTATGGCTAGCGGTAAGTATTGGTAGTTTTGTTGTAGGTTGGGTATTTCAGTTTGTTGGCCATTATTTTGAAGGTAAAAAGCCAGCCTTTGTTGATGATTTAATTGGTTTAGTAATAGGGCCTTTATTTGTATTAGCTGAGTTATTGATTATGCTTGGTTTTTATAAAGATATTGCTGAACATATCGAACAACATGCAGGCCCTAACAAAGCATAACAACAATAAAAAGGAACACATATGCAATTAAATGGTAAAACAGTTTGGGTAACTGGGGCATCTTCTGGAATTGGTGAAGCACTTTGTGAGCAATTAGCTGCAAAGGGCGCAGTGCTGATATTGTCTGCTCGTAATGAAGAAAAACTCAACGCTCTAAATACAAGGCTCGGTGGCAATCATCATGTGGTTGCCCTAGATTTGGCAAAACCCGAAGCCTTACTTGAAGATATGCCCGCAGTGATTGAGCGAATTGGCCGCATTGATGTGCTTATCAATAACGGTGGGGTGTCGCAGCGTAGTTTATTTTTAGAGAATGAATTTACGGTTTATCGCCAACTGATGGAAGTGAACTATTTTGGTTTAATAGCTTTAACCAAAGCGGTAGTACCGCAAATGGTTGAACAGGGTATGGGCATGGTCGTTTCAATTAGCAGTGTAGCGGGTAAAGTCGGTTCAAAGTTCAGAACAGGTTATTCGGGTTCTAAATACGCGGTAGTGGGTTTTATGGATTGCTTAAGAGCAGAGTTAGCCGACAAAAATATAAAATGTTTAACCATTTGCCCAGGTTCAATTAAAACTGCAATTGCGCATAATTCGTTAGATGGCCAAGGTAAACCGCAAAATAAGCCAGAGGAATCAATCGAAAACGGCATGGATGTGGCAAAAGCGGCTGCAAAAATGATTAAAGCCATTGAAGCCGAGAAAGATGAAGTTGTTATTGGTGAAGGAATAAGTGGTTTAGCACCTACTATAAAGCGTTTTTTCCCGGGCTTTTTTAATCGCCTCACAGCAAAAATGAACTACAGGTAATTTCGCTTAGTAAGTGTATAAATAATTATCATTAAACAATGCGCACATGAGTTGCGCATTTTTTATACCAGGCGAACGTTTTTTTATCGTTTTTATCGAGAAAAGGCACTAGTTTGCTATGGTTAAACAGGGATGGATTAGCATACAATGGGGCAAAAGTAGTCCAAACAAGAGAGAACAACAATGGCCGCATTTGGTACTGTATTTATGCCACAAATGATCCAAGCACGTTTTGCTGATAACTCATGGAGTGAAAGCGCGCTGGTCCCATCTGATAAAATCGAATTACATGCGGGTGCACACGTATTACATTACTCAAGCACCTGTTTTGAAGGATTAAAAGCGTTTCGTCACGAAGATGGCTCGGTCTATATCTTTCGTATGGATGCTAACATTGCTCGTATGAAGCAAAGCTCTAAATTACTAAACTTACCTGACTTTGACGAAAGCATGCTTGAGCAAATGATCAAAGACATTGTTAAAGAGTATGCAGACGAAACACCAGCACCGCCGGGGTCTATGTATATTCGCCCAACTCACATTGGTACAGAAGCCGCAATTGGTAAAGCCGCTGCGCCGTCAATGAGTTCCTTGCTTTATGTATTACTTTCGCCAGTGGGTGATTACTTTGCAGGTGGTGCTACAGCACTGCGTGTATTACTTGAAGAAGACGGCATGCGCTGTGCACCTCACATGGGTATGGTTAAAAGTGGTGGTAACTATGCAAGTGCATTAGGTCCAATCTTACAAGCTCGCTCTGAGCATCAAGCTGACCAAATTTTATTCTGCCCAGGTGGCGATGTTCAAGAAACCGGTGCTGCGAACTTTATTCTAATCGATGGTGATGAAATCATCACAAAAGCTCTTGATAGCACATTCTTACACGGTGTGACCCGTAATAGTATTTTAACGATTGCGAAAGATTTAGGTATGACCGTATCTGAGCGTAACTTTACTGTGTCTGAGCTACTTGAAAGAGTTGCTAAGCCGGGCACTGAAGCTGCATTATCAGGTACCGCTGCGGTACTGACGTCGGTTGGCACGCTTATTCATAACGACCAAGAGTTTAAAGTGGGGTCGGGTGAACCAGGTGAAAAAGTCGCTAAATTACGCCAAGCATTGAATGATATTCAATGGGGCAAATCAGCAGATACTCATGGCTGGTTAACAAAAGTATAATTACGCAAACAGTGTTTACTATTGCGAAAAATTAAAGGCCACGCTATTGCGTGGTTTTTTGTTTTTACATTGGTTTACAGCGCTTCCTGTGTTTGACCGCAAATAACTAGACATTCTTTTGTATTAACTTTACTTTCATTTTGTTAACAATAACTAAAAAGTAAAATTATTATGATTAAAAAAGCGCTTGCTTGTGCAATTGTGGTTGCACTGACGGGGTGTGGTGAATCTATCCCAACAAAAACAGAACAAACTATAAAAACTGCAGAGGTTAAAGCTGCTGTGAATTATCCAGAAACGAAAAAAGGCAATGTTGTTGATGAGTACTTCGGCCAGAAGGTAGCCGATCCGTATCGTTGGCTAGAAGACGACATGAGCGAAGAAACGGCGCAATGGGTAAAAGCCGAAAATGACGTTACCTTTTCTTATCTTAAAAATATTCCTTATCGCGATGAGCTTAAAACCACTCTTGAAAAGCTGATGAACTATGAAAAAGTCACAGCGCCATTTAAAGAGGGTGAGTACACTTACTTTTATAAAAACGATGGCTTGCAAAATCAGTATGTGGTTTACCGTAAAAAAGGTGACTCTGAAGCTGAAGTGTTTTTAGATCCAAATACTTTCAGCGCCGATGGCACAACCTCAATGTCGGGCTTAACTTTTACTGAAGATGGAAGTTTAGCTGCTTATCAAATTTCTGAAGGTGGTAGTGACTGGCGTAAAATTATCGTTATTGATACAGCGACTAAACAGCCTATTGAAGAGGCATTAGTCGATGTTAAGTTTAGCGGTATTTCGTGGTTTGGTAACGATGGCTTTTATTATTCAAGCTACGATAAGCCAAAAGGGAGTGAGCTGTCAGCAAAAACAGATCAACATAAGGTCTATTATCACAAATTAGGCACAGCACAAGCTGATGACCAATTAGTCTATGGCGGTACAGAAGCACAGAAACATCGTTATATTGGCGCTGAGGTAACGCGTGATAATCGATACCTAATAATTGCTGCAAGTACTTCAACATCAGGTAATAAACTGTTTATCAAAGATTTAACTAAGCCTGACAGCAAGTTAGTAACCATTCTAGATAACACAGATTCAGATACATCAATTATTGATAATGATGGCTCGAAACTGTATTTAGTGACTAACTTAAATGCGCCAAATATGCGTGTAGTGACAGTTGATGCCGCTGATCCAAGCCCAGAAAATTGGCAATATTTAATTCATGAAACTGACAATGTACTTAGTATTTCAAAAGGCGGTGACTATTTCTTTGCTAAGTATATGGTTGATGCGATTTCGCAAGTAAAACAGTACGATAAGTCAGGTAAACTAGTGCGTGACATTAGTTTACCAGGTGTGGGCACCGCATACGGCTTTAGCGGTAAGCACGACGCTGAAACGCTTTATTATTCATTTACCAATTACACCACACCAGGCAACATTTATTCATTTAATGTTGATTCTGGCCAGTCTGATGTATATCGCAAGTCGGGCGCTCAATTTAATAGCGAACAATACACATCTGAACAAGTGTTCTACACATCTAAAGATGGCACTAAAGTTCCGATGATTATTTCATACAAAAAAGGCACTGAGCTTAACGGTAAAAACCCAACAATTTTATATGGCTATGGTGGCTTTAATGTAAGTTTAACACCAAGCTATAGCCCAACTGTTGCCGCTTGGCTTGAGCATGGTGGCGTGTATGCTGTTGCTAATATTCGTGGTGGTGGTGAATACGGGAAAGAGTGGCATGTAAATGGTACACAGCTTAAAAAGCAAAATGTTTTTGACGATTTTATTGCTGCTGCAGAATACCTTAATGAAAAACAATTCAGCTCACCTGATTACCTTGCGGTACGTGGTGGCTCTAATGGTGGCTTATTAGTTGGTGCGGTTATGACGCAGCGCCCTGAGCTATTTAAAGTAGCACTGCCTGCTGTAGGTGTATTAGATATGTTGCGTTATCACACCTTTACTGCCGGTGCTGGTTGGGCGTATGACTACGGCACCAGTGAGCAAAGTAAAGAAATGTTCGAGTACTTAAAAGGCTACTCGCCAGTTCACAATGTTAAAGAAGGTGTTAGCTACCCTGCAACGTTAGTGACAACAGGGGATCATGACGACCGTGTTGTGCCTGCGCATTCATTTAAGTTTGCGGCTGAGCTACAAGAAAAAGGTGCGAAACAAAATCCGTATCTAATTCGTATTGAAACAAATGCAGGTCATGGTGCAGGAACACCAACCAGTAAAATTATTGATCAATACGCTGATATTTATGGCTTTACCTTATACAACATGGGTGTTAAATCGCTATAAGATAATATTTACTCGACTAAAATAAAAACGCCGAGCTTAAGCTCGGCGTTTTTATAGCAATTGCTATAAATCTATACCCAGTGCGAAAATCATTTTGTAATCTTCTTTTTCGGGGACTACACCATTTTCATCGGCTATCGGGTCGGATAGATAATCCCAGACTAATGAAATATCAAAATCAATGTCATCAGTAACGTCTATTTCAAAGCTTGCCATTGCATACTGTGAATCGCCACCAGTGTCTTCACTGGCTGTCAAATATCGATAGTTAAAACTAAAATCGATATTTTTGGTTACTTCCAGTTCGTAATTAGTGCCAACAAAATAAGACATTGAAGAATTTGATTTATCTTCACCATTTGCAACGGTATCAAACTCTGTTTTTTGATAAGCAGGACCTGTTGAAAAGTCCCACTCAATTTTGTCGGTATCCATTACGTAATAACCTACACCGGCACCTACAGTGTATTTATTGGCAATGTTTTGAAATGGGTCACGATAGTATTCAAAGAAAATAGGGCGAAAATACATTTTTTGCGTATAAAACCAGTCGAAGGTTCCATTTGCTCGTATGTTATTTTTAGTGACTTGCTCATCGCTGGTGGTGCGATACCCTAAAAATTCAGCTAAAAAGCGACTCGACGCTGTTCTGCGTTTGATATCAGCTCTGGCTGAATATTCAGTTTGATCAGTATTACCTCGAGATAGGTCGGCGCCCAATGATATTTTTACTGTCCAAGCACTAAGCTCACTATCAATTGACGGAGCGATAGAGACTAAATCACGATAACGATACTTAGCAGGAGCATCACCTACTTTTACATAACCACCCGATATATTTAGTGTGCCGCTGAGTTCTTCACCATCATTAAAACGAACTGTGTGATGACGTTCAGAAATAATCATGTAGATATCTTCGCGGTCGATCATCAGGGTATCGAGTACGTCGCTATCGAATTCGAGCTCCTTATCGTACATTGAAACGAGCTCACCTTTGAGCCATTCACCAGAGTTAAGTCGGATCCAATCAAAATGAGTGGCATCTTTTATGATTATGCCGCGTTCTTCAAGTAGTGGATCAGGAAGTGATTCTGCTGCATAGCCTGTAAATGGGCTAGCAACTAATAAACCAAGAAGCAGGTGTTTTTTGAGCATTATTTCAATCCATGTTTAATAAAACCAGCCCACGTTACTATAGGCTCAAATTGAGCGGGAATACCTACAAAGCTCTGACAGGATGTACAAAGCTCATCAAAGTATTCGTGTCTCAAGCTGCCCATAAGGTAAGCAGATTGGCTAAAATCCATAAAGAATTAGTAGGTTATTTGCTAAAATAACCTACTTAATTTTAGAACATAATATTTAGCTGTTCAAAAAATAGTTAGGCTGAGGGTAAAAATAATCGTTGATAGGTTTTATATGCATACTCGTCACTCATACCTGATAAGTAATCACAGATCACCCGCATTGCATTACCATTATTGTTGTGTGCGTTTAACCACATCTCTTGAGTTGTTTCTGGTAATAAACGCATCGGGTCGCTAGCAAAAGCGCTAAATAATTCTATAAGCAGGTTTTGCCCTTTAAATTCAACCTGTTGCATTTTAGGTTCACGAATTAAACGCTTGAATACAAATTGTTTGAGCACATTGAGTATTTTTGAAAACTCATCAGGCAGGCTAACGGTATATTGTAAAATCTCTGATTCGAATTCGTTATTTTGTATCTCTAAAGAGGCATGGATAATAAATGTATTTACTAACTCACCAATGGCGTCTTTGCGTTCATATTCATGATGTGAGAAAAGCCTTGCAGTAATTGCACTTAAATGAGTTGTTAACCAAGGTGAATTGAGTTCTTGTAACTGAATAAGTGCATGGTTTTGCCAATCAGCAAACGTTAGTACTTCAGTGGCAATCGCATCTTCTAGGTCATGAACTGCATAGGCAATATCATCTGCCAATTCCATTATTGCAGAGTCAATAGACTTATAATGAGTTTTAGACCTAAACTCATCCACCTTGTAGTGGCTAGTCAATAATGCTTTGTCGTTTTGTGATAGCGGCGCAATAATCCAATTAAAAACATCGTTATCATCTTTGTAAAGCCCTTTAGCCGGTCGCCAGTGATCGGCTTTTATGAAACTTCGCGTATCAGATAGTGGTGGGATGGTATGCCATACATCATCAATAAACGCAGGGTACTTGATAAATCCCAACAAAGTCCGGCGCGTTAGGTTCATACCATAACCGTTGCTGTAGGGTTCAAGTTTAGAAACAATGCGTAAAGTTTGCGCATTGCCTTCAAATCCACCATGCTCGCGCATCATGTAGTTTAAAGCTATTTCACCACCATGACCAAAAGGTGGATGGCCAATGTCGTGAGCAAGACATAAGGTTTCGAGCAAGCTGCCACTCGGGAAGTGTTCAAATTCAGGGTGCTGTTTTTTTAAATGGCGCAGCAAACCACTGCCGATTTGTGCAACTTCAAGAGAGTGGGTTAGGCGAGTGCGGTAAAAGTCGTTTAGGCCAATACCCATAATTTGAGTCTTTGCTTGTAAACGTCTGAAAGCAGCGGCATGGATTATACGAGAGCGGTCAACTTGCCATGGTGAGCGGTTGTCATTGGGACGATATTTTTGTTGATCTATAATTCGTGCTTGCCAAGGTTGGCACATAATAAAAAAGCCTATGGTTTCGCGACTGAGTTAATGAAAGTATACGCAACCGCTTGAAAATTGCGAGTATATTGAATGTATTATGAGACTTTTTAAATACGATTGAAGTGAAAAAATAGCGCCGAATTCGCCAAAGATTGGCTTGTTTGATATACTCCGCCTTTGTATGTGTGTGATGTTACCGCACATGAGTAGTAGTTTACTTGAGAGAATACATGCTTAAATACGTTTTTCAAATTTTACTAGCTGCCTTTTTTATTTGGGCACTGTTGTCACCTTTTATAGATAATGAAAGTGATGTTGACGTATCTTCACAAGACCTTGCAACTAGCAAGGGCAGCCAGCAAACTATAAAAAAAGAGAAGCCATTACATAATGTTAAACTCCCTGATTTTGCTGCGTTCAGTGATGTAAAAGAGAAGAAACATGCATTTTTTGATTTTATACGCCCGCATGTTGAGGCTGAAAATAAGAAAATTTTGCAGCAAAGAGCAACATTAGAAATAGCTCGCATGATGCTGGAATATAATGAGCCTTTAACAGTTAAACAAAAATCAGATATAAAGAAAATCCTCACCAGTTATAAACTGCCGACGACGATTGATGTACTGTCACTATCTCAGGCATTACGCCGTGTTGATATTATTCCAAAAGAACTTGCTTTGATGCAGGCTGCGAATGAATCGGCTTGGGGAACATCGCGATTTGCGCGAATTGGCCTTAACTTTTTTGGTCAGTGGTGCTACAAAAAAGGTTGCGGTATGGTACCACGCCGTCGTGCAGATGAAGCTGCTCATGAAGTAACGGCTTTTAAGTCTGTAAGAGCTGCTGTAAGCTCTTACTTTAAAAACATTAATACTCATGCGGCATACAAAGATTTACGTTCAATCCGAGCAGATTTACGCCGTCAACAAAAGCCTATTGAAGCCACAGTTTTAACGCAGGGTTTGTTATCTTATTCTGAGCGACGAGAAGCTTACATTGAAGAGTTAAACACAATGATAAATCAAAACAGAGCATATTTTGATGAATAAAGTTATGTCATGTTTCAAGGCGGTAGTGTTAGCCGCTACCTTAGGTGCTTCTGTAGGAACAGCAACCGCAGGCGAGTTTGTTGTTGCATACGATGGCTTTTATGACCGCCTTAAAGTGGTTAACAAAGGTGACTTTCAGTACGCGCAAGTAAACTTTTATTTATCTGACATTGCTACAAATGATGTATGCAAAATTAAGTCAGGGAAAATAATAACAGAACAACAAGAATTTGATCTTACCTATACAGATCAAGCCCAGTTGTTGCTACCGTTTGATAAACAACTCGATACAGATAAGGCTGTAATTGTCGTACAACCTGAGAATCCTCAGCATGATTGCCAATTAAAGCTACAAATTGAAGCAACCAACCTGAGTGACTTTGCACTGACAAAAGCAAACCTATATGAGTTAAATGAAGAGTTTGATGAATTGCTATCTGATTTATCAGGATTCTTCGTCAGTAAATTAATGTGGTTTTTGTTGCCAGAGCAACAGGGAGTTGTGCTTAAATTTGCGGATGAAAATGTGGCAATATCAGAGGCTGATAATTGCAAGCAAAGCCGTTGTGCAATAATGGTGACTGATGATTGGCAAGACAATCAAACAAAACTGCAAACAAGTGCTCGGTTGATCAGCGCAACCCCATGGATTGTTAAATAACTGCATCAACAACACGCCTTGTGCGTATGTAAACTGTGCCATATGAGGGAGCTTTTTATGCTCCCTCAATTATTTTAGCCTGTTTTTATATTTAATTAACCCTTTCATCAACAAGTATTGTTCTAATACTATCTTCTCTATTTTTATTTTCTTTACTACTCTTATTTTATTGGTTTTAAGTTAGGTAAGATAAAAATAATGAGTCAAAAAATATAGCTTCAACTAATTTAGTTAGTCTTCTTTCAATAAAAGATCTTAAGGTGTGAAATTTAATTATTATTTATCAATTGCTTATGTTCTTGACTATTTAATGTTAGTAATTTTGTTTGCTAATTTAAAACTAACTAAAATTTATTAAATATACTCCTTGGTGTTGTTAGTAAAAAATAACTAAATTAAATATTTTTAAGAGTTTTCTATATCGATAAATAATAGATGTAGATCAATAAATAATGCTGCAACTGGCATAAAGTAAAAATATACAGTTCTTAATGAAGGTACGTAAATATTTACTAAAAAGGAGTTGCCATGCAGACAGTAAACGTCGAATCAGTATTAATTAAGCCTACAAAAGTAAGTAAGCCTACAAAAGTAAGTAAGGGAAAAACTAAACAGGATGTTGTATTTGACTTAAATGTAAAGAACCCAAATTTAAAATGGAATGCTGATGGCCTATATCCATACAAGCGTAAAATGGATGTTGTAGAGTATGAGCGCCATAAACATGAGCTTCAAATTGAGCTATTAAAAATGCAAGGTTGGGTGAAAGAGACTAACCAACAAATTGTTATTTTATTTGAAGGCCGTGACGCAGCAGGAAAGGGTGGAACAATAAAGCGCTTTATGGAGCACTTAAATCCGCGTGGGGCGCATGTTGTAGCACTTGAAAAACCCACTACCCGTGAACGTGATCAATGGTATTTTCAACGTTATATCAATCATCTACCTGCAAAGGGAGAAATAATTCTGTTTGACCGTTCTTGGTATAATCGCGCTGGCGTAGAGAAGGTCATGGGGTTTTGTGAAGACCAAGAATACCTCGAATTTATGCGGCAAACACCTCAGCTTGAACGCATGTTAGTTAACAGTGGTATTAAATTATTTAAATATTGGTTTTCTGTGAGTAGAGAAGAGCAATTTAGACGCTTTAAATCACGCCAAAACGATCCTCTAAAGCAATGGAAACTGAGCCCGGTTGATATGGCATCATTAGCCAAATGGCATGACTACAGTGCAGCAAAAGACGCCATGATGTTTCATACCCATACTAAAGACGCACCGTGGACTCAAATTCGTTCTGATGACAAAAAACGTGGTCGTATTAACTGCATGCGTCACTTTTTAAGTTGTTTAGATTATCCAGGCAAAGACCATGAAATTGTTGATCAAGTTGACCCATTAATTGTTGGTGAACCAACAAAAATGTCTCAACGTTAAGATTAGGAGAGTGAAATGGAAATTACAGATCCAATGTATGACGAGCGCCTAGCAAAGTTAGAGAAGAGCCTCGCTAAAAGTAAAAAAGAAGTTCAAAGAACCGCTGCGATTGCAAAAGAGGCCGCTGAACAAGCCCAAGCAGCCGTTGATAAAGCAAACGAAGCTGAAAGTCTTGCTAAAAATGCTCAAAAACGTCTTAAAGCAGCTAAAAAGCAACTAAAAGAGGCCATAGTGCTAAAGATAGCGCAAAAGAAAGCATCAAAAAAATCTGCCATTAAACGCGCTAAACGTATGGCTAAAAACAAAAAGGCGAAAACAGCAAACGCTTAGTTATAAGTTAAAACTGAATCGTAGCCATTGTTATATGTTGTGGTTTATGAACAGCTGACTAGGTGTAAGGAATAATATCAGTTGGCAGTCATGCTTAATCATTTAAGAGATTAAAGCTTTTTAACAGCTTTAAAAATTACTTATTTATGACTGTATGGATGTAGTAATTAGCGCAATGTTGAGGCAATTTTCGAGAACAAGTAGATAACGAAGTTTGTGTCTTGTTATCAGCCAGTTTATTGCATCAAAGTAGACGGTTTAATTAAGCGAATTGGTATAAAAAAGAGAGTTGCTCTTTTGCTAAGGCTCATAGAGCCTCAGCAATCGAGATAACTCTCTTATTTTTTAGAAGATTAGCGAGTTCTAACGAATTACACTAATTTTGCTAAAATATCGTTAAATGTTGTGCTTGGGCGCATTGCTTTGAATGCAAGCTCATCATTTGGTTGGAAATAACCACCCACATCCATTGCTGAACCTTGTGCATCGTTCAACTCAGTGATGATTTGCTCTTTTTGAGCTTCTAAATCAGTAGCGATTTGCGTGAATTGCGCTTTTAATTCCGCGTCATCATTTTGTGCAGCAAGTTCTTGTGCCCAGAATAATGAAAGGAAGAAGTGCGAACCACGGTTATCAATCTCTTTCACTTTACGTGAAGGTGATTTGTTTTCAGCTAAGAAAGTACCTGTAGCTTTGTCTAGTGTATCAGCAAGTACTTGAGCTTTCTTGTTACCTGTATTAACCGCTAGATGCTCTAAAGAAGCTGCAAGCGCTAAGAACTCACCTAAAGAATCCCAACGTAAGTGGTTTTCTTTTTCGAATTGTTGAACGTGCTTAGGCGCTGAACCACCTGCACCTGTTTCGAATAAACCACCACCATTCATAAGTGGTACGATTGAAAGCATTTTAGCACTTGTACCAAGCTCAAGAATCGGGAATAAGTCAGTTAGGTAGTCACGTAAAACGTTACCAGTTACTGAAATTGTGTCTTTACCTTCTTTGATGCGCTCTAATGAGAATTTAGTCGCTTCAATCGGTGCTAAAATGTGGATCTCAAGACCATCAGTATCATGTTGTGGCAGATACGCGTTTACTTTTTTGATTAATTCAGCATCGTGTGCACGGTTTTCGTCTAACCAGAAAACTGCCGGTGTGTTAGTTGCGCGAGCGCGGTTAACAGCAAGTTTAACCCAATCTTGAATTGGTGCATCTTTTACCTGACACATACGCCAGATATCGCCTTGCTCAACAGCATGCTCAAGTAATGTTGTGCCAGCTGTGTCTACTACACGGATTTTACCAGCTGCTGTAACTTCAAACGTTTTGTCGTGTGAACCGTACTCTTCAGCTTTTTGCGCCATAAGACCAACGTTAGGTACGCTACCCATTGTTGTTGGATCGAATGCACCGTTTTCTTTACAGAAATCGATAGTTGCTTGGTAAACACCTGAGTAACAACGATCTGGAATTACAAAGCTTGTGTCTTGTAATTTACCTTCGCTGTTCCACATTTGACCGCTAGAACGAATTGCAGCAGGCATTGATGCATCGATGATTACATCGCTTGGAACGTGAAGGTTTGTGATACCACGGTCAGAATCAACCATAGCAATAGCTGGGTTGTTGTCGTATACAGCTTGGATATCAGCTTCGATTTCAGCTTTTTTAGCTGCGTCTAGGCTTTCGATTTTTGAGAATACATCGCCAAAGCCGTTGTTTACGTCAACATCTAGTTCTTTGAAAAGATCAGCGTGTTTTGTAAATACGTCTTTGAAGAATACTTTTACAGCATGACCGAAGATGATTGGATCAGACACTTTCATCATGGTTGCTTTCATATGTAACGAGAACAACACGCCTTTGTCTTTCGCAGCTTGAATTTCTTTAGCAAGGAAAGCTTGAAGTTTAGCGGCACTCATACAAGAAGCATCAATAACTTCGCCAGCTAATAGTGGCGTGCTTGCTTTAAGAACCGTAATATCGCCGTTTTCAGCAACATGTTCGATACGCACGTCAGTTGCTTCAGCTACCGTTACTGATTGCTCAGAACCGAAGAAGTCACCTTCTTCCATGCTTGCAACGTAAGATTGAGAATCTTTGCTCCACGCACCCATTGAGTGTGGATTGTTGCGAGCGTATTCTTTAACTGAACTAGGTGCACGACGGTCAGAGTTACCTTCACGAAGAACCGGGTTTACAGCAGAACCTTTGATTTTGTCGTAAGTTGCTTTGATTTTCTTTTCTTCATCAGTTTTTGGCTCTGATGGATAATCAGGTAAAGCGTAGCCTTTCGCTTGCAACTCTTTGATTACAGCACGTAACTGAGGAATAGACGCACTGATGTTTGGTAGTTTGATAATGTTAGCTTCAGGTGTTTTAGCCATATCACCTAATTCAGCAAGTGCATCATCAATTCGTTGTTCTTCAGTTAAATACTCAGGGAAGTTGGCAATTACACGGCCCGCTAATGAAATATCGCGAGTTTCAACTTCAACACCTGCAGCGTTTGTGTACGCTTGGATGATTGGTAACAATGAATACGTAGCAAGAGCTGGCGCTTCATCTGTTTTAGTATAGATAATTTTTGATGTCATCATCATTCCTAGATAGTTGGCGTAATGTTTGATTGTAACTGCGCTAACAGTAACCCTTAATTAGCCATATTCAACAATGCAATTATACTGCTATGGTATATCAAGTCTTAAATATAAGTATTTCGATATAACGACAGCAAGCAGTCTGTTAGCTGTTGCAACTTAATACAGAGTATCAAAATAACCACAGCTGACAGACTGTAATACCAATTTGCAAAATAGATCTTTTAATTGTGCAAAAAGGCATAAAATTCTTATAGCTCAAATAAGCTAGCTTTGAAATTAGCCAAAAGCCTTACGTCAAAATGACGAAAAAGCTAAATTTAAGCAACAAGAGTGTAACAAGCTTGGCTCTAAAGGGCTAATAACAATTAAACTATTGGGGTAAAGAAATGGAATTTCAAGTTGAAAATAAAAATCAGTGGGAGATAGGGAAGTAAGCGAGGATCTTAACAAGGTCGCTCGCTTGGTACTCGAATAGGTTCACCTAAGAGATCTCATCGTTAGGCGCAATATTCGTTGCGTGTAACCCTTTAGGACCTTGTTGCAATTCGAATGTTACATCTTGACCAGCTTTAAGTGTTTTATAACCGTCCATTACAATCGTTGAGTAATGAGCGAATATATCAGTCTCGCTGCCGTCTTCTACGATAAAACCAAAACCTTTGGCATTGTTGAACCATTTGACTTTTCCACAAGCCATACTTCTACATCCTTCTATAAGTTGACTAATTTAGTTATTCTAAACCGTGTAATTTGCTAGACTGACTAATGATTAATCAATCTATCTTTGACTGTAGTTTATTTGGCCAATCAGTCAAGTGTTTTGGGCTATTTTTTAACAATTTATTTATTTTTTTATTCAAGTTTGCTTGAGTTCTAAAGACAAGACTATATTTATTATGAGTGGTATGAAAGATTCTGGTGTTATTGATACAGTTCGCGATAGTGAAAAGCAAAAATTGCAGCCGCCGCGAAAATATAAAGTCATTTTAAACAATGATGATTACACGCCTATGGACTTTGTGATAGAAGTACTTATGACGTTTTTTAATATGGATAGCGATAGAGCAACAGATGTGATGCTTCAAGTTCATCATAACGGTAAAGCAATATGCGGTGTTTACAGTGCCGATGTAGCCCATACCAAAGCTGAGCAAGTTAATCGTTACGCACGAGATAACGAGCATCCACTGCTTTGTAGTTGTGAGCAGGAATAAATACCAAGGTAGGGTGAACCGATTAACCCGTCACAACGGTATATAAAATATTATCTCAGTAAGGGGTTGCCAATGCTAAACAAAGACTTAGAACTAACTCTGAATGCGGCGTTTCGCGAAGCGAGAACGCGTCGGCATGAATTTATGACCGTCGAGCATCTTTTACTTGCGCTGCTCGATAACCCTTCTGCTGGAGAAGCGCTAAACGCCTGTGGTGTTGATATGGGCGCATTAAAAGTTGAATTATCAGAATTCATTGATGAAACCACGCCTGTGATTCCTGATCTTGAAGAAGACAGAGAAACACAGCCAACATTAGGTTTTCAGCGAGTATTACAGCGCGCTGTATTTCATGTGCAATCATCAGGCAAAAATGAAGTTACTGGCGTGAACGTGCTGGTTGCTATTTTTTCTGAGCAAGAAAGCCAAGCGGTTTATTTACTTAAAAAAGCCGACATTAACCGTTTGGATATTGTGAATTTCATTTCGCATGGTATTTCTAAAACTGATGACGATCTTGGTGGTGAAGACCATGATGATATCCATGAAGAAGTGCAAGAAGTGCAGGGTGAAGAGCCAACAAAACTCGAAAACTTTACAACGAACCTTAACCAACAAGCTATCGACGGTAACATCGACCCATTAGTAGGCCGCGATAACGAAGTTGAAAGAACAGTTCAGGTATTATGCCGTCGTAAGAAAAATAACCCACTACTGGTTGGTGAAGCAGGGGTTGGTAAAACAGCGATTGCCGAAGGCCTTGCTTATCGCATTGCCAATAAAGAAGTGCCAGAAGTTATCGCTGACGCAGTGGTTTATTCACTTGATATGGGGGCGTTGCTTGCCGGTACTAAATACCGAGGTGATTTTGAAAAACGTTTCAAATCACTATTGAAAGAGCTACAAGCAAAGCCTGGCTCAATTTTATTCATTGATGAAATCCACACTATCATTGGTGCAGGTGCTGCATCGGGTGGGGTAATGGATGCATCAAACCTTATTAAACCGCTGCTTTCAAGCGGTAAGCTTCGCTGTATGGGTTCTACAACCTATAACGAGTTTAAAAATATCTTTGAAAAAGACCGTGCTTTAGTACGTCGTTTTCAGAAGATTGATGTGCTTGAACCAAGCGTGGCTGATACCACAAAAATTCTTAACGGCTTAAAAGAACGTTACGAAGAGCATCATGGTATTCGTTACACGCAAAAAGCGCTTAAAGCGGCTGCTGAGTTAAGTGCAAAGTACATTAATGAGCGTCATTTACCCGATAAGGCAATTGATGTCATCGATGAAGCTGGTGCAAATCAACGTTTGCAACCAGCATCGAAACGTAAAAAAACCATTGGTGTGGCAGATATTGAGTTGATTGTATCTAAAATGGCTCGTATTCCGCAGCAAAGTGTTTCGTCAAGTGATAAAGAAACGCTGAAAAATCTTGATCGCAACTTAAAGATGCTGGTGTTTGGTCAAGACCAATCTATTGATGCACTGACATCTGCTATCCGCTTATCTCGTTCTGGTCTTGCCAATGAAGACAAACCGATTGGCTCGTTCTTGTTTGCTGGCCCAACAGGGGTTGGTAAAACAGAGGTTACTAAGCAGCTTGCTAAGTGCATGGGCGTTGAGTTCATACGGTTTGATATGTCTGAGTATGTTGAGCGTCATGCGGTGAGCCGTTTGATTGGTGCGCCTCCTGGCTATGTAGGTTTTGAACAAGGCGGCCTACTGACAGAAGCAGTGATTAAAAACCCGCATGCGGTTGTGCTTTTGGATGAAATTGAGAAAGCTCATTCCGATATTTACAACATTCTACTGCAGGTTATGGATCATGGCACATTAACCGATAACAATGGCCGTAAAGCAGACTTCAGAAATGTTGTACTGGTTATGACAACCAATGCTGGTGTACAAGAGACTGTTCGTAAATCAATCGGGTTTACTGAGCAAGATCACTCTCATGATGCGATGAGTGAAATTAATAAGGTATTTTCGCCTGAGTTTAGAAACCGTTTAGATAATATCATTTGGTTTAACCACCTTGAGAAAGAGGTTATCTTGCAAGTGGTTGATAAATTCATTGTTGAATTACAAGCGCAACTTGATAAGAAGTCAGTTAATCTTGAGCTTACCTCTAAAGCTAGAGAGTGGTTGGCAGATAAAGGCTACGATAAGGCAATGGGGGCACGTCCGATGGCACGTGTTATCCAAGATGAGCTTAAAAAGCCACTGGCAAATGCAATCTTATTTGGTGAATTAGCCGATGGTGGTTCGGTTAAGGTCTCGGTGAAGGATAAAAAGATTCACTTTGACTTTGAGACTAGCCTAGAAACAGCTTAAGTTGATTCTTAGCTGAAAACAAAAAGCCCAGCAATTGCTGGGCTTTTTGTTTATTAAATGGAATTAAAACTAAGTTAGTTTTAACACCATTTAACAAACGCTTTTAGCTCTTTGTAATAAACACACCTGCTCACTCAAAGCAGCAAAAAGCTAAATTTCTCGTTATCGCACTAACTTAGCGAGCACGGAATACGATGCGACCTTTCGATAAATCGTAAGGAGTCATTTCTACGGTTACTTTGTCGCCAGTTAAAATGCGGATGTAGTTTTTGCGCATTTTACCAGAGATATGAGCCACAACTACGTGACCGTTTTCTAGCTCAACTCGGAACATTGTATTTGGTAAAGTATCAAGGACCGTACCTTGCATTTCGATTACGTCTTCTTTCGCCATGTTTAGCGTAACACCTCTTTAATAGTTAAACGCTGCAGATTTTGCCGAAAATACGGCAATAAGTAAAGCTACAGGGCTCAAATTTGTCAATTAAATCGCCAACCACTGATCGCCAATATGCTTTTGTGCCGGCAAAAATTGAGTTTTATATTTCATTTTGTTGCATTCATCGATTTGATAACCCAAATAGACAAATTCTTTTGCTTGTTGTTTTGCAAACTCAATTTGTTCCATGATCATTATACTGCCGATACTGTATTGTTCATAATCTGGGTCAAAAAAAGTATAGATAGCTGAAAGTGAATTCTTCATACAATCGGTAACCGCGACTGCGACTAACCGATCCTCATCACGCAACTCAATAAAAGTCACAGGAAGCCATTTGCAAAATAAAAAGCTCGCGTATTGATTTTGCTCGGGAGGATACATAGAGCCATCTTGGTGTCTTTGCGTGATGTACTTACTGTACAGTGGGTAATACTCAGCACGTTCATGATCACTATAGCTAACAGTAAAGCGCTTTTTGGCTTTATTCATTTTACGCTTTTGCGATTTTGAAGGAGTAAATTGCTGTGCAAGCACCCGCACTGAGTTACAAGCATTACAACTTGGGCAGTGGGGACGATAAATCTGATCACCACTTCGCCTAAACCCTAAAGCAAGTAGTTCCTCAAACCTATCAGGGCCATAACAACTTGGATCAAGAATAACCAATAGTTGTTCTTGGCGATTTGGTAAATAACTACAATCAAATTGTTGGCTTAAACCTAGTCTTGCGGGTAAATGCTCAGTCATAAATATCAATCAACTCTTGCGGTTGCCACATACTTGCTGTGGGGATATAGCTATGGGCTAATTTAAGTCTAGTTAAAAATTCTCTACGTGGAATAACTTTTGCGCCTAAAGTGATCAAATAGGGGTTTTCTAATTGACAATCGATAAAATGGGCGTGGTGTTTTTTTAGCCAGTTAACTAATGCCCACATCGCAAGTTTAGAACCATTGCTGATGGTATGAAACATGGATTCACCACAAAATATACCGTTTTGCATGATGCCATACAAACCAGCAACTAGTTCGTTTTCTTGCCATATTTCTACACTGTGAGCAATATTTTGATGATGTGCTTCGATATAAGCATGCATCATTTGCTCTGTGATCCAGGTACCTTCGGCGTCGAGTCGTTGCTCACGGCAAGCATTGATAACGTGCGAAAAAGCGTGATTAACAGTGACTCGAACCGGAGCACGTTTTAAGTGCTTTTTTAAACTACGACTGACATGAAATTCATTTAACTCAATAATACCGCGCATGCTAGGTGACCACCACATAATTGGTTCGTAATCACTAAACCATGGGAAAATACCATTTTTATAAGCATGTTTAATGCGGTTAACTGATAAATCACCGCCAATAGCTAATAAACCATCAGGCTCATCGAGGGCATATTCAGGATTTGGGAAATCTACACTCTCGGGTGAGAGCTGATAAAGTTGCTTGATCATATCAGCATTATCGTTGTTATTTATTATGATTCTAGCAAAATTTTAGCCATAAAAAAGGGGCTGTTCTTCGACAACCCCTTATAAAGCTAGTATTTAGCAATAGATTATAGATTATCTAAAAAGCGCTCAGCATCTAGGGCAGCCATACAACCTGTACCTGCTGATGTGATTGCTTGACGATAAATGTGATCACACACGTCACCTGCAGCGAATACACCTGGTACGCTTGTTTGTGTCGCATTACCGTTTAAGCCTGATTCAACTACTAAGTAGCCATCTTTCATTTCTAGCTGACCTTCGAACATGTCAGTGTTTGGCTTATGGCCAATTGCGATGAATACACCTGCAAGGTCAAGGTTTTCAGTCTCTTCTGAGTCAGTTGCTTTAATGCGGATGCCAGTAACACCCATTTCATCACCAAGAACTTCATCTAAAGTACGATTGTAATGTAAAACAACATTACCGTTTGCCGCTTTTTCATTTAAACGATCAGCCAGAATCTTCTCGCTACGGAAGCTATCGCGACGATGGATCACGTGTACTTCGTCGGCGATGTTAGATAAGTAAAGAGCTTCTTCAACTGCCGTATTACCACCACCTACAACGGCAACTTTTTGACCGCGATAGAAGAAACCATCACAGGTTGCACAAGCAGAGACACCACGACCTTGGAAGTTTGTTTCAGATTCTAAACCTAAGTACTTAGCAGACGCACCTGTTGCAATGATTAATGCATCACAAGTATATGTACCTGAATCACCTGTTAAAGTGAAAGGGCGCTTAGTTACATCAACTTTGTTAATGTGATCGAAGATAATTTCAGTTTCGAAACGCTCAGCGTGCTCTTTCATACGTTCCATTAATGCAGGGCCAGTTAAGCCATGCGCATCACCAGGCCAGTTTTCAACTTCGGTCGTTGTTGTTAATTGACCACCTTGTTGAATTCCTGTGATTAGAACAGGGTTAAGGTTGGCACGTGCTGCGTATACCGCCGCCGTATAGCCCGCAGGGCCAGAACCCAAAATTAATAGTTTACAGTGTTTAGCGTCACTCATGGTTTTTCCTAAAAACGTTTCAATACGATGTCTATGCGACCGATTCTAAGAAAAACAAGGCGGATGTAAACAAAAGGCTCGATTATTTTTTTTGGTAAATCGCAAAGCTGTCAAATAATCCTTACTCATTATGATTTAAGCTGCTCTTTTTGCTTGTTAAATGAACTATTTCTCAATTGTTATGCCTTCAAAGTACGTTTATTCATGACCAAGCAATATTTTTTTGGTATGTTTTAGCTAATTTTGATATTAGCTTTAGTTATGAGCTAAATAAATGAACAGGCAATTATGGTATTTTGGCAGGAAAAGCCCGCATTCGGGCTGACTACGGAAGACTTACAGGTCTTAACCAATGCAAAAGAGTATCGCATTGAACTATTGCGTTTAATTCGTTCAGCGACAACAAGAATTTATATAACTGCTTTGTATCTTCAAGATGATGAAGCAGGTCGAGAAATTTTAACGGCATTACACGAAGCCTCATTAGCTAATCCTGATCTAGAGGTAAAAGTACTGGTTGATTTTCATCGCGCTCAGCGAGGTTTAATTGGCGCTGCAAAATCTGATGGCAATGCCAGTATGTATTGTGACTTTCAGGAAAAGTACCAGTCTAATGTAAAGGTTTATGGTGTTCCTGTTAAAGCGAAAGAGCTTTTTGGCGTGTTACATTTAAAAGGCTTTGTGATTGACGATACTTTATTGTACAGCGGTGCAAGTCTTAACAATGTCTATTTGCAGCAGGACGATCGTTATCGTTTAGATCGCTACTTTTTAGTGCATCAAGCTGGTTTGTGTAACTCAGTGGTAGAGTTTATTGAATCACAATTATTAAGTTCTGAGGCTGTTCCTCGTATTGATAAGCGACCTCTAGTTAACTTCAACGATATTAAAAATGCGCAAAAGCAGTTAATGCGTGATCTTAAATCAGCAAGTTATGAAAGTGCAGTAGAGGCGAGTGCGGGTGAATTAGGGGTTCGGCTTTTCTTAGGCTTAGGTCGTCGTAGTAATAAACTAAATCGTTTGATTAAGTCATTATTTGATACCACAGAAGAAGAATTAGTACTTTATACGCCTTACTTTAATTTCCCAGCACCATTAATGCGCTCTTTACGTCGCTTACTAAAACAAGGTAAGCAAGTAACAATTGTGGTAGGTGATAAAACTGCGAACGATTTTTATCTGCCTCCTAGTGAGCCGTTTAGTAAGATTGGTGCACTCCCTTATTTATATGAAACAATCCTACTTAAATTTTTAAAGTCTCAGAAGCGTCATATCGCAAATGGCAATTTAAATGTTTATCTTTGGAAGCATGAAAGCAACTCTTTCCATTTAAAAGGAATTTGTTCAGATAAACGTTTACATTTGCTTAGTGGGCATAATTTGAATCCACGAGCATGGGGTTTAGATATCGAAAACGGGATTTTAATTGACGATCCGAAGCAAAATATTCTTGAGCAAATAGAAAACGAAAAACACGCTATTTTGCAGCATTGTCGTCGTTTAAATGGCCCGCAAGACTTAGAGACAATGGATGATTATCCTGCGCCTGTTAAGAAACTTTTGGGTCAGGCAAAGCGTGTGAAAGTAGATTTTATTATCAAACGCTTTATTTAGTGGGCTTAAAGATTAAAAAAAGCAGCGAGAGCTGCTTTTTTTGTGTTTAGCTATTAGCTTTACTTCTGTTGAGCATCTAAAGATTGGCCGTTCACCTCTTTAGAGTCGTCGCTCATCAAGTATAAATAAGTTGGCATTAAATCTTCTGGCGTTGCTAATTTATCTCTATCTTCACCAGGGTATGCAGAAGCACGCATAGATGTGCGAGTTGCACCAGGGTTGATACAGTTCACGCGAATATTGGTTTTGCCCACTTCACAGGCCCAAGTTTGCATCATGCCTTCAACAGCAAATTTTGAGATTGCATATGCACCCCAATGCTCACGACCTTTGCGACCAACACCAGAGGATGTAAAAATAACAGATGCACTTGGTGACTTTCGCAATAATGGAAACATAAATTTAGTGATCATGGCTTGCGCAGTCACATTCACTTTCATAATGTTTTCAAAGGTAGAAACACAGAAATGTTCAAGCGGCCCTAATGAACCCAAAATACCTGCATTGTTTAATAAACCATCTAACTTGCCAAACTGCATTTCTATAGTTGCGGCTAAATCACGGTAGTTTTGTTTTGTTGCACCTTTTAAATCCATCGGCACGATAGCCGGCTGTGGGTAGCCTGCGTTCACGATTTCATCATAGACACATTCGAGTTTATTAGTTGTTTTACCAAGTAATATAACAGTGGCACCATGCTTGGCATAAGTTAATGCGGCTACGCGACCAATGCCATCACCCGCACCTGTTATTAGAATTACTTTGTCTTTTAGCGCATTCTCTGCGGCTTTATAAGTGTGCATAAAAGTACCATCAATTAGATTTTTTGCTATTTTAACATAGCAAAAAGCCAAGTTATCGAATTTATTGCAAATTAAGGTGGCGAAAATTGAAACTTTACGTTAACTTTAACTGGTCTAATGTCTTATTAATAATCTAATTACATTAATTTAACTTAGAATAAAGGTAGTAGAACAACTACGTTTAACTTTGAACACACAATAACAATAAGATTTGCGCGGAGCGAAATTATGAAAAAAATGCTACTCTCACTAGCCATTGCGTCAGTCATTACCGGCTGTGGTGGAGGAGAAACATTAGAAGATGTTAAAAATGACACCCCACCTGTCATCCCAACCGCGACCGTTAAATTTGACCCTGCAAATAGCGTTATCTCGGTACCTAATGACTTACTGATGAGTGGTACACTTGATGGCACTTTAAATATGCCGGGTGAATTAGACGACAACAATGTTAGTGTTGAACGCGCAGCCTATGCTGATCCTCAGCTTGCACTAGGTGCCCTTGATGGCTGGTCAACACAAACTCCGTTTAAAATCGATTTAGCATTCCCTGCGGGTATCTCACTTGATATGGCTTCTGCCGGTTCACCTGGTGCAGTTCGTATTTTTGAAGTAGTGATGGGCGCAAGTCAAACAGATGAAACCTGTTCGCAAGTACCTGCAGGCATTGCCTGTAAGTTGGTTTCTGAGCTTACCTTTGGTGTTGACTTCATTACACAAGGTTCTGGTGATGCGGTTGCTGTGATCCCACTTAAACCTTTTAAAGCGGGTAGCACCTACATAAACGTTTTAACAACGTCTTTAATGGACTCAGAAGGGCGTTCAATCGAACCATCTTCAACTTATGCACTTGTTAGTGAAGAAACACCGCTAATTACTGATTCACAAAAATCTCTGCAAGCGGTGATTAATAGCTACGAAAATGCAGTCACCTCAGATGGCGCAATTACAAAAGATGAAATTATTTACTCTGCTGCGATGACAATGCAATCAGCAGGTCAAGTACTAGGTACTGTTAAGCAGCTTTTAGCAGCTAGCCTTTCGCAACCTGCCTTACCAACACCGATGGTTCAAATTCCTGAGCAACCTGTAATTACAGTTGAGCAAGTATTCGCATCACAAGGTATTACAGGTGTTTCACCAGTATTTGGTGGTGTGCAATATCAAAAGGGTAACGTGATGTTACCTATGTATTTAGCAACGCCTACAGGCAAAACGGTTGATGATTTATCAGCAACTTATTGGCAAGGGCTATGCGACAGTGGTGTTGCTGTACTTGGCTATGCATCTACTGCAGGTGACTCATTCCCAACAGACCCAATCAGCGAAACTGATGGTTTATGTATGGCGTTAAGTGGTGGAAAACTGCGTGATTTAGGTTTAGATCAAACTAAACACTTAACCAAATACAACACAATTCCAAAAACACAAAGCATTGCTAATGTGCCAGTGCAAGTTACTAAACCAATTTTACCTGTGATCAACGCAATACGTGGTCAGTTAGGGTTGGATCCTCTGGTAATGCCTGAAGGTGGTTGGCCAGTAGTGATTCTTCAGCACGGTATTACTTCTAAAAAAGAAGATATGCTAGCAATTACAGCACAATTAACAATGCAAGGTTTTGCAACGGCTGCAATCGACCACCCAATGCACGGTGAGCGTGGTGTAGATGTAGACGGCGATGGTACTGATGACTTTAATGCTTCTACAGGTTCAGTTTTAAGCTACATGAACTTACAGTCATTATTAGTTGCGCGTGATAGCTTACGTCAATCAGTTGCTGATTTACTGGGGTTACGTTTAGGTCTTAACTTTACTGGTGCTGCTGATTTAAATGCCCAAGATGTTTCATTCTTAGGCCATTCATTAGGCTCTGTAGTTGCTCCAGCATTTGTTGCTGTGACTAATGCACCGCTAGCTGACCAAGTTGATCCAATGTTCAACGTGAAGAGTGTTGCACTTGCCAGTGGTGGCGGTGGTATCGCTAGTTTCTTAATTGAGTCAAATACATTTGGTCCTTTTGTGCAAGGCTCTGTTTTACTTGCAGCAGGCACAGCTGAATCTGCAGAGTTTGGTGCTTATGCACAAAATGAAGCGCTGTCTAACTGTGGTTCACTTGCTTCTAACCAAACAGCTTTTGTTACATGTGCTTATAAAGAATACATTGGTTCGCTAACTATGGCTGGTGAAACTGTCAAACTTGCTAATATTCAAAGCATTATTACTCAGTTTGCTTTTGCTGCACAAACGGCCCTTGATAGTGGTGATCCTTCAAACTACGCCGCATCAGTTGCAGCGCTTGGCACACCAGTCTACATGAGTGTTGTCGTGGGAGACGGTGAAAATAACAATGCTGATATGGTTATCCCACCAATGGTGACGAGTAATCCAATTGCTGGTAGTTTACCTCTTGCCAACTTAATGGGCTTATCAACGGTTGCTGAGACACAAGGTCCAACTGCTGATGCGATGAGCTATGTGGTTAAATTCACTAAAGGTCATCACAGCTCAGTGTTAACGCCTGTAGCTACTGCTGACTCAGGTGCTACAGCACAAGAAAGTGCAGCAGCTACAGCTGAGATGCAACTGCAAATTGCGACTTTCTTAGCAAGCCGTGGTCAGTATCTTCAGGTTACAAACTCAGATGTTGTCACTGAATAACTGAAACCTATTAATTAAGTAATAACCAATTAAGTAAAAAGCCACATCATGTGGCTTTTTTTTGCTTTAAAGCATGGTAAATTGTGGCGAATAATTAATAAGTGGAGAGTTTGATTGGAATTTTTATATGAGTACGGGTTATTTTTCGCAAAAACCCTCACATTTGTCATCGCTATTGCTGTCATTGTTGCCATTATCATGGGAGCTGCAGTAAAACCTAAAGCGAAGAAGGGCGAGATAACCATTGATGATTTAAGTGAACAGCTTGATGATTTAAAACAAAGCTTTATCGAAAACACACTTTCAAAGAAAGAGTTAAAAGCTCACCAGAAACAACAAAAAGCAGACGCAAAAAAACAACACAGTGAAGACCCTAAGTCACGTCTATATGTAATTGACTTTAATGGCAGTGTAGATGCGCACGAAGTAGAAAGCTTACGTGAAGAGATCACAGCTATTTTAACTATTGCAGATAAAGAAAAAGATCGTGTTCTTGTTCGTTTAGAAAGTGGCGGAGGTGTAGTGCATGGTTACGGACTTGCTGCGTCTCAGCTACAACGCTTACGTAATGCAGGTGTGCATTTGACTGTAGCCATTGATAAAGTAGCGGCGAGTGGTGGCTATATGATGGCATGTGTTGCTGATGAAATCGTAGCTGCACCATTTGCAATTGTTGGCTCAATTGGGGTTATTGCGCAGATTCCTAATTTTAATAAAATTTTGAAAAAGAATGATGTGGACTTTGAGCAAATTACTGCAGGCGAATACAAGCGAACATTAACCTTGTTTGGTGAAAATACAGACAAAGGTCGTGAAAAATTCAAACAGGAAATAGAAGAAACGCATGGCTTATTCAAAACATTTGTTAGTGAACAACGCCCTTCACTTGATATAGATATGGTTGCAACAGGTGAGCACTGGTTTGCTACTCAAGCCTTTGATAAAGGCTTAGTTGATAAAATTGACACAAGCGATGATATTTTATTGAGCCAAGCAAAAGAGCGTCAAATCTTCAAAGTGAAATACCGTATTAAGAAGAATTTGAGCGATAAATTAGCGGTGGGCTTAAGCTCTGGTTTGAGTAAAGCAGGTGTGAGTTTAATGTCGCGTTTTAAAGGCTTAAACCCTTAAGCTTCAGTTTTAAAAAGTATATAGGCAATAAAAAACCCGCTATTTAAGCGGGTTTTTTATGAGTCGTTCATAAGTAGATTATTACTTAATCGACTTATGATAGTCTTCTAAATCTTTAGCGGCATTTGGATCGTTAAATACGTCCTCATCAAATTCACCTTCAGATTTTGCAACCACACAGGTCACCATACAATCACCTGTAACGTTTACAGCGGTACGTGTCATATCAAGTAAACGGTCAACACCAATGATGATAGCAATACCCTCTACAGGTAAGCCTACTTGGTTTAACACCATCGCTAACATGATAAGGCCAACACCTGGCACACCGGCAGTACCAACAGATGCTAGTGTCGCGGTCAAAATAACCATTAAATAATCAGAAATTGTTAAATCAACTGAAAAGACCTGAGCAATGAACACGGTAGCAACACCTTGCATAATTGCTGTGCCGTCCATGTTAATAGTTGCGCCTAAAGGTACCGTAAATGAAGCAACTGAGTTGTGAGCACCAAGTTTTTTGCTAGCAGTTTCAAGGGTAATAGGCATTGTTGCACTTGAACTTGAAGTACTAAACGCAAACAAACAGGCGTTTTTCATTTTCTTTAAAAACGTCACTGGATTTAAACCAGTTAATACTTTTAATAAGATACTATAGTTTACAAAGCCATGAATTAAGAGCGCGAAGACCACCACGCCAAAGTATAAGGCAAGGCTAGTGATGAGTTTAAAGTCTATAGTTGTGAATAACTTAGCCATTAAAAAGAATACACCGTAAGGGGCGATATTCATCAGTAGGGTAACAAGTTTTAAAATAACGGTGTTTAAGTCTTCGAACACGGTTGCAACACGTTTACCTGCTTTACCGCTTAAAGCCATCGCCACACCAAATAACAAAGCAAAAACAATAACTTGTAGCATATTGCCATTTGCCATTGCATCAATTGGGTTGGTAGGAAACATTCCAATAATGACTTGTGCAAGGGTAGGTGCTTCTTTAGCACTGTAGGTCGCATCTGATGGTAGGTTGATACCTTCACCAGGATTAACTAATAGCGCTAGTGTAATAGCAACGGTGATAGCTATTGCTGTTGTTACTAGATAGAGTAAGATTGATTTTCCACCCAGTCGACCTAGTTTTTTAGGGTCACTTAAGCTACATGTACCACACACCAGCGATACGAAAACCAATGGAACAACCAGCATCTTTAAACTTGCGATGAATATTTGCCCACCTACATGGAAGATACCATCCACAAAAAATGCTTTAATTGGTAAAGAGAATAATCCTAGTGGAATTAGGAAATCGTCTTCACCCGCTAAAATCGCTTGAAAGATAAAACCAACAAGCACACCCAGTACCATACCTACCATGATACGAGACGTAAGGCTTAAAGATCGTACTTTTGACATATACCTAGTCTATATTTTTATAAATTTCGCCATAGCCTACCAGCCTGAAGATTTTTATACAGGAAAATTCGACAAATATTTTAAATTAATTCGCTGTAAATCTGATAAAAAAATTATGATATTCGTTCAATTTTTAGGTTAATATTAGGTAAATATATAAATAAATTTAAAATAGCTAACTAGGGAGAGGTCAATGCCTTTATTGCGATGGCTAAGTATTATAGTTTTCAGCTCATTGTTAGTTGCCTGTGGCGGCGGTGGGTCGTTAGAGAACGATAGCGGTTCACTTGATGGAGGGGATGGTGGTACGACTGATACCCCAAGCTACTCTGTATCTGTGAAAGGTTATACAGCGGGCACAAATGAAGAGTCGAGTTCTGTAACGGTCGAATCACCATTAACTATTTCAGCAACTCTGACCAATCAGGGGGTTGCTGTATCTGGTGAAGTGATAACTTTTAGTCTTGATGGTAGTATTGGCTTGATAACACCTGCTTCTGGTACGAGCTTGACCGATTCAAATGGTGTTGCATCAATTACTGTCACTGCAGGTGATACGGCAGGAGCTGGTATCATTACTGCATCCTACATAGTTGGTGAAGAGACTTTTAGTGATACTTTTGGTTTCACATCCGATGGTTCACAAACGGGTGATAGCAGTGGCACAATTTCATTAGGGCTTTCGATTGTTGACAGTTCTGGTTTACCTTTCTCTTCAGACAACCCGGTTAGTAAAAACAACAAAGGAACGGTTACAGCTACTTTACTTGATGAAAGCACTCCAATTGCTGGCCAATTGATTTCGTTTACTACAAACTTCACAGGTAAAATTACACCCGTACTAGGTACTGCGCTAACAGATGAAAATGGCCAAGCAAATGTCACTTTAAGTAGTGGCGATTCAAAAGGCGCTGGTCAAGTTATCGCAACATATACAGATGAAAATGATAACACCATTACGAAAACGGTAGGTTTTATATCAAATGGTGATGATGCTTCTTCTGATGCTGCCCAATACTCAGTGTCTGTTCTAATGCTAACAGGCTGCAACCCTTCGTGGGATCAAAATCGAAATAATGTGAAGCTTGATCCAACTTCGCAAGCTTCTGGCTGTACTATTACTAATTCAATTTCATCAACCGAGTTAGGTGATTTATTTGTAGAAGTAATAAATGACCAAGGCGGTGATGGTGTTGCTAACTCATTGGTTGATGTAACAACTGATCTTGGTTCTGTATTACCTTCTTCAGGTCGAGCTCTGACTGATAACTTTGGTGTTGCACTTTTAAAATTACAGCCAGGAAATACAGGCGGTGCTGGTACTATTTCGGTGTCATCGTTAGGTGAAAGTGCAGATCTTAACTTTGCTGTTGGTATCGCTGATCTAGTGTTAGAAGTTGATAATGGACTAAACACAGATAGTGAAGGCAATACAATTCCTTTGAAAGCGGGTGGTAGTACTATTATTGAAGTTACCCTTCGCGACGAGCAAGGTAATTTATTTACCACGCCTACAGAAGTAGAATTTAACTCTACGTGTGTTTCAAATAATGACTCGACAATTGATGCATCGGTACAATCGTCAGCAGGTATTGCAAGCTCAACATACCGTGCTAACGGCTGTTCAATCAATGATGTGGTTAATATTACAGTTGAAACGGGCGGCAAAAATTTTACGGCGTCTACTGTTATACCTGTTGAAGTATCGGCTGTTCAATCAATACAATTTCTTGATGTTTCGGAGCCAGTGATTGCGCTTCCACCTGGTGAAGGTGGCTTACCAACACAATCAGTCGTTCGTTTCAGATTACTTGATGCGGATGGTATTGTTTCTGCACAGCAACGTATTGATTTTAAATTGACGGACTCAGTAGGTTTAGCAAAATTAACGCAAAGAACTGCTAATACAGACAACAATGGTGTTGTACAAACAACAGTGACTTCAGGCATCGTTCCTGGACCACTTGTCGTTAAAGCATGTTTTGTTTCTAAAGAAGATGTTGCTGCCTTGCCTGAAGGTGATGATTTATCTTGTTGGACAGATGAAGTTGAACTATGTGAAGCTGAACCAAGCAATGAAATTTGCCCTGCAGGGACACTTCACTTAGTGCCTTTAACTGAGCAAATTAACGCAGTGTCATCTCAACTTGCTTTATACTCTGGTGTTACAGATCAAAACAGTTTTGACTTAAGCCCAGAAGTCTTGAATCCAAATGCATTAAATTATAATGGCGTCACTAATAACCTGACAGTTTATTTTGGTGACCAATTTAATCAATTCAATAGTGATGGTGTTGAATCAACCGTTTTAACTGAGTCAGGTGTTATAGGTTCACAAAGTAATGAAGCAGTATGTCGTACTACTGATGCATCATGTGTTGTTACATGGCGCTCGCAGGGTGAACGACCTTTCTATGACTACAAATGGGGTAATAGAATTGGTGAAATTGATGGTAATACTGCAACTACTGAAGGAATAAACCCTAAAACTGGTGAAGTAAACTGCGACCCTTATTTTGGTATTGCAGCCCCATGTATTGGCACCTTAGTTCGCGCTAAAAATGATCCAAATGGTGTAATTCGAGGTGGACGAACTAGCATACTAGCGGTAGCGAAAGGTCAAGAGAGCTACGAGGATGAGGAATCATCAGATGGTGTTACTCGTCGAAACGGGTTATTTGATGTTGGTGAATATTATACGTTATATGATCTACCTGAAGCATTTAATGACCACAATGAAAATAATACCTTTGACAAAGCAAACTGTAGCGATGCAACCAGAGATTCTTACGATGCTGATTCAGACCCATGCTCGGAGAAAAATTCACGAGGTGGTCATAATGAAACATGGCGAGATCTTGATAATGATGGTGTATATGACGGCCCTGATGGTAAATATAACGGATTGTTATGTAGTGAAGCTGCCTTTAATGCTGGGCAATGTACGCGTGATTTAATTGAAGTTCGTAAGCAGATTGAAGTAGTTATGTCTGGTGATGAACCCTATGTACGATTCGCAGTATTAAAATCAGATGAAGTAGTGACTGCTCCTTACGAAGTAGTTGTGCCAGCTGATTGTAGTTCGACATTTGCAGGTGGCTTTGAAGAATCAGATAATGCAAGCTGGTGTGATGTTCAATCGATTGATTTGTCGAGTGTTATACGCCCTAACCCGAATTACGATGAGGATGATCCTGATTCAGGCCCAGAAAATATTGATATAGGTTTAACGGGTATCAATATCCAAATTTTCTACAGTGATGAATTTGGTAATCCATTACCTGCAGGTACAGAGGTAACAATTACTGCAGACAATGGTGATTTTTCTATACTGCAACATCAAGATATTATCGGAAGCACAAATAGAGACTCAACAATGTCTTCAAGTGTACGTATAGCTCGAGAGGTTGACGGTAACCAAGACGCAGATGGTGTGCTGACCATTACATTTAATTTCGAGAATCAATTTGGTACTACAAAAACAGTAAGTAAATCAATTGCTATACTTGATGATAAATAAATTTAAGCACAATTAAATTTAAAAAATGCCAACCAGAAGGTTGGCATTTTTGTTGCTGTTCTATATATTCCCCTTGAAATTACCGCAAAACACCACATTGACTAAATTAGCAACAAAAATTGTTTAATTATTCAGTCAATGAAGAAAAGTTTCGATTAAAAGCTTGTAACAATTGGTGTTTGTAGATATACCTATAAATATTCGTGCTCCAATGTTAAAAAATCATACTTATTTGTTTAATGTGATGGATATACATTTATAAGGGCAAAAAACTTTAAAACTTTCGGTCAGAAATAGGCAACTATGGGCAAATCACTAGTAATTGTAGAGTCTCCGGCAAAGGCAAAAACAATTAACAAATACTTAGGAAAGGATTTTATCGTCAAGTCCAGTGTTGGGCATGTGCGTGATCTTCCAACTTCAGGTTCAGGCAAAACGAAAACAGCGGCGACCAAAACGCCTGCTGAAGTTCGTAAAATGTCACCAGAAGAAAAAGCTGCCTATAAAAAGCAACGAGATTATAAGAATCTTGTTGCCCGCATGGGGATAGACCCTGAAAAAGGTTGGGAACCACATTACGAAATACTGCCAGGCAAAGAAAAAGTTGTTCAAGAATTAAAAAAGCTTGCTGAAAACGCCGATAAAATCTATCTCGCAACCGATTTGGATAGAGAAGGGGAAGCAATTGCATGGCACCTCGAACAGATTATTGGTGGCGAGCCTGAAAAGTATAAGCGAGTTGTTTTTAACGAAATTACTAAAAATGCAATTCAACAAGCATTCGAAACACCGGGTGAACTAAACACTGATATGGTTTACGCACAACAAGCGCGTCGTTTTCTTGACCGTGTAGTGGGCTTTATGGTGTCTCCATTACTTTGGGCAAAAGTTGCTCGTGGTTTATCAGCCGGTCGTGTGCAATCTGTTGCGGTGCGTTTACTCGTTGAGCGTGAGCGTGAAATCAAAGCATTTATCCCTGAAGAGTTTTGGGATGTACACGCTGATGTTAAAAATAGTGAAGCTGCATTACGTTTAGAAGTTACGAAACACGCTGACAAAGCATTTAAGCCTGTTAATGAGGCGCAGGCAATGGCTGCGGTTACTGACCTAGAGAAAGCTCAGTACAAGGTTGTTAGCGTTGAAGAAAAGCCAAGCAAGAGTAAGCCTAGTGCACCATTCATTACCTCAACCATGCAACAGGCTGCTAGTACACGTTTAGGCTATGGTGTTAAAAAGACTATGATGCTGGCTCAACGCTTATATGAAGCGGGTCACATTACTTATATGCGTACCGACTCAACCAACTTATCAAAAGATGCGGTTGAAATGTGTCGTGATTACGTAACCGAGCAATTTGGTGAAAAGTATTTACCAAAAGCACCGATCAGTTACAGCTCTAAAGGCAATGCACAAGAGGCGCACGAGGCGATACGTCCATCAAGTGTCTCGGTATTATCAGGCCATTTAGATGGTGTTGAAGCCGATGCGAAAAAGCTCTACGAATTAATTTGGCGTCAGTTTGTTGCTTGTCAAATGGTACCTGCTGAATATGACCTAACAACTTTAACCGTAGGTGCGGGTGATTATCAGCTAAAAGCAAAAGGCCGTGTACTTCGCTTTGATGGTTGGACAAAAGTTCAGCCAGCTGTTCGTAAAAAGAATGAAGAAGATCAGTCATTACCAGCTGTAAAAGAGGGTGATGTACTAACGCTTGTTGAGTTAGATCCTAAGCAACACTTTACCAAGCCACCTGCGCGCTTTAGTGAAGCAAGCTTAGTTAAAGAGCTTGAAAAGCGTGGTATTGGTCGCCCTTCAACTTATGCATCAATTATCTCAACGATTCAGGACCGTGGTTATGTGCGCGTTGAAAACCGCCGTTTCTTCGCTGAAAAAATGGGTGAGATAGTTACTGACCGCTTAGTGGAAAATTTTGAAGATCTGATGAACTTTGATTTTACCGCTAAAATGGAAGGTCGTCTGGATGATATCGCAGAAGGTGAGCGCGTTTGGACACAAGTACTAGACAAATTTTACGCAGACTTTTCAACTCAGCTTGAAATTGCTTCAGGTGATGAAGAGCAAGGTGGTATGCGCCAAAATCAAATGGTTGAAACAGACATCGATTGTCCAACCTGTGGCCGTAAAATGGGGATTCGTACTGCGTCAACTGGTGTATTCTTAGGCTGTACAGGTTACAACCTGCCACCTAAAGAGCGTTGTACAACAACCATGAATTTGGTGCCTGGTGATGAAGCGATTGCCGCAGATGTTGAAGATGTTGAAACAGAATCACTAATGCAAATGAAGCGTTGCCCAATCTGTGAAACGGCAATGGATTCATACTTGATAGACGAAACACGTAAACTGCATGTCTGTGGTAATAACCCAGCCTGTAAGGGTTATATCGTTGAACAAGGTACCTTTAAAATTAAAGGCTACGATGGCCCAATTATCGAATGTGATAAATGTGGCTCAGATATGCAGTTAAAATCAGGCCGTTTTGGCAAGTATTTTGGCTGTAGTAATGAAGAGTGTAAGAATACGCGTAAATTACTCAAAAATGGTGAAGCTGCGCCACCGAAAGAAGATCCGGTTCATTTACCAGAACTAGAATGTGAAAAATCAGAAGCTTACTTTGTACTTCGTGATGGTGCTTCAGGTATTTTCTTGGCGGCGAATACTTTTCCTAAGTCTCGTGAAACTCGTGCACCTAAAGTTGAAGAGTTAAAACGTTTTAGAGATCGTATTTCTGAGAAGTTTTACTATTTAGCTGATGCGCCTACGCAAGACCCAGATGGCAACCCAGCAATTGTTCGTTATAGCCGTAAAAATAAAGAACAATATGTGATGAGTGAAGTCGATGGTAAAGCGACAGGTTGGACTGCTCACTACCAAAATGGCAAGTGGGTTGAAGAAAGTAAAAAGAAAGCGCCTGCAAAAAAGAAAACATCGACAAAAGCTAAGGAATAATTCCTTAGCTTTTCAAGGCAATAAAAAACCGGAGCGCACGTCTTTGTGTCATTCCGGTTTTTTTATATCTGGTTTAACGACAAATTAAATTTGTACGTCTTTTACTTTCTTAAAGCCTTCAGCTTCAAGCTCATCGTTCACACATTTTAGTACGTATGGCTTTAATTCTTCGTTGCTGATGTCATCATCTTTAGCCCAGTTTAAACACATCTCAGTGTATTCTTTGATCATTTCAGCTGATGCTTCAGGTGCTTCGTTAGCGATTGCGTTAGACGCTGACACGCTTAATACAGGTGCCAAAATTAGTGCTAGCAATGCTTTGTTCATTTAATTATTCCTAATCAACATAATTAATAATTACTGGCTTAAAGTGCTCAGTAAAGGTGCGCAAAGGGCATACCGCTTTGCTTAAGTGAATTTATAAACGAAATCTGTAAAAAAGATAACGAAATATTTTTATCGTAAAGATAAACAAAAAATAGTCACAGTAGTGCGCTGCAAATATAGAAATTACTAATAAAAACCGCGTATTATCAAACTAATATTTATGAGAGTGATTTTAGAAATGTCAGAACAGATTAATCAAACTAAAAACAAAAAAGTGCCTTCTACATTAGAGAGAGTCGTCGAAAAATTTATTTTTCGTTCTCGATGGCTGTTAGCGCCATTTTTTATAGGTTTATTAGTCGCTGTAGTCTTATTGTTGTTAAAGTTTTTCAAATATCTTTACAGCATGGCCTTAAATACGTTTTCGGCAACTAATCAAGAGTTATTGGTGGGAATATTAACTTTGGTTGATACCGCGCTTTTAGCTGGGCTTTTGCTTATCATTATTTTTAGTGGTTACGAAAACTTTGTTTCAAAGTTGAATATAGACAATCACGAAGACAGACCTGTATGGATGGGAAAGGTTGGTTTTTCAGGGCTTAAGATGAAATTAATAAGCGCCATTGTCGCTATCTCTGCTGTAGAGCTTTTAAAGGTGTTTATCAGCTCAAACAACCATTCAACGGATGAGTTACTTTGGAAGGTGTTAATTCATGTGACGTTTGTGGTGTCGGGAGTGTTATTTGCACTAACTGACTACATTAATAGTAAAACCATGAATCACTAATCGTGTTATTAGTAATAAAAAAGCCCTGCATTGCAGGGCTTGGTGTTTAACAACTGATAATTAATTCAGGGTTGCATAAAAGCAACCGAACCCGGGCAGAGTGACTGTATTATTGTTTAACTCAGCTGTGTGATGCGATAGCTCCGTATGCAGTGAAGACACTGTATCAGAGATTGTTAACTCGCTACTTTGTGCGCCTAAGTTGAATGCACACAGCATTTTGACGCCTTCAAAGGTTCTATAAAAAGCAAGTACAGGCTCTTGAGTGTTTAAAAACTCAATGTCGCCTTCTAACAGAACATTTTTATCTTTACGCCATGCCATAAATTCACGGTAGGCATTCAAAATCGAATTTTTGTCTTGATCTTGCGCATTAACAGCAACGGCTTTGTGAGCATTGCCTACAGGTAGCCATGGCTTAGCTGTTGAGAAGCCAGCCTGTTCAGTATCGCTTGCGTCCCATGGCATTGGAGTACGGCATCCATCACGGCCTTTAAAGTTTGGCCAGAAAGTAATGCCGTATGGGTCTTGTAAGTCTTCAAAAGCGACTTCAGCTTCACCTAAACCAAGCTCTTCACCTTGATACATACATACGCTGCCGCGTAATGAAGCAAGCAGGGCGGTCAGCATTTTACATTGCTGCGGATTGATCGTGTTATCTTTACTCCAGCGACTAGCAACACGTTCAACATCGTGGTTACTAAATGCCCAACATGGCCAGCCTTCAGTCATACGCTCTTCTAATGTACTCACAGTATTACGAATATATTCTGCACTGTAATCATTAGTAAGTAATTCAAAGCTATAACCCATGTGGAGTTTGTCACCACCTGATGTGTACTCAGCCATAGTAGCTAATGAGTCTTCTGATGAGATTTCACCTAAAGCAACCGTGCCAGGGTATTTATTTAATAGGGCACGAATGTCCTGCATAAAGCTTAAGTTTTCTGGTTGCGTATTATTGTAGTAGTGATACTGGAACGCATACGGGTTATCTTCGCTAAAGCCACGACCCTGACGCTTTTCAGGCGGCTTAGCAGGATTGTCACGTAATTGTGCATCGTGATAACAGAAATTGATCGCATCTAAGCGGAAACCATCAACACCTTTTTTAAGCCAAAACTCCACATTATCTAATACGGCTTTGCGAACTTCAGGATTATGGAAGTTTAAATCAGGCTGTTCTGCAAAGAAGTTATGCAAGTAATATTGACCACGACGCGGTTCCCATTGCCATGCTGGACCACCAAAAATAGATAACCAGTTATTTGGTTGTGTGCCATCCGGCTTCGCATCTGCCCAAACGTACCAGTCAGCTTTATCATTGGTTTTATCTTCACGACTATCGAGGAACCACTGATGTTGATCTGAGGTATGGCTCAATACCTGATCAATAATAATTTTAATATCACGTTGGTGAGCTTGTGCAATTAAATCATCAAAATCAGCAAGGTTACCAAAAATAGGGTCGATATCACGATAATCACTTATGTCATAACCAAAATCTTTCATTGGTGATTTAAAGAAAGGTGAAATCCAAATAGCATCAACACCCAAGCTCTTAATATAATCGATGCGATCAATGATACCTTTGATATCACCAATGCCATCGCCATTGGTGTCTTGGAAACTGCGCGGATAAACTTGATAGATAACCGCACCTTTATACCACTGCTTTTGAGCCATGTTTTTCTCCATCGTGACACTCAGTGTTTGTAAACTGTTGGGCAACTAACCAGATGTTGCCGGAATGTCAAAAGCATACGTGAAGGCTGGGATAGTGTAAAAACTCTGCATACGTATGCACGCTAAATTCATATTTTAATTACTGAAAAAATATCCGTCGTTGCACCAGTTCAATTGGCTATTTCATCTATGAAAAAATTTACCAATTGGCTTTGCTTGTTATTTGTAAAAACAATAAACCCCAGCTTGGTGCATAAAACAGTTGCTTCTGGCCAAAGTAGTGCAAATAAAATTTGGTAAGACCAATTTCCAGTTTGTCGAACTTTTTCTGTTTATTAACATTGCTTCTTTTGCTAACACCCTGTTGAGGAGGCTTTTGTGTTTCTACTGGAGAGTTAAGGTTCAAAATTATGGCGAAAATGTTTCATTCTTATTAAATTGTGCTGGCATCATACTAAAGTTAACAATTACAATGGGTTAAGTCTTTATTGTGTAAATGTATTGTTAATTTTTGAATGGTTGAACTACGCTGAATACGTATGCATAAATTTGTTAAGGAAATAATCTCGGCGTTAATATTCATTCCGACAACAAAATCAGTCAACGACTTCAGCTATTAGATAATAAATATCTGCATCGCGTTGGCATTACAATTTGGGTAATGGGAAAAGCATCATGTCTATGTTCAAACCAAGTATATTAACTCTGGCTTTAACAGCCGCAGGTTTAAATAGCTTTGTAGCGTATGCTGCAGAAGAAGACCAAAAAGCAAAAAACGATAACGTTGAAGTTATCGAAGTAAAAGGTTTTCGTGGCAGTGTTGTAGAATCTATTAATACTAAACGCTTCACTCCTGAAGTTGTTGAGTCAATCTCAGCAGAAGATATCGGTAAGCTACCAGATTCATCAATTGCAGAATCAATTGCACGCCTTCCTGGTTTAACTGCTCAACGTCTAGATGGTCGAGCTAGCCGCGTAAGTGTTCGTGGTTTCAGTGAAAACGAAAGTGCTACTACTTTTAATGGCCGTGAGCAAGTATCAATCGGTGACAACCGTGGCGTAGAATTTGACCTTTACCCATCAGAAATTATGAGTGGCGTAACGGTATATAAAACACCAAGCGCTAGTATTGATGCAGAAGGTATTGCTGGCGTAATCGACATGCAAACTGTTAAACCTTTAAGCAAAGGTGAGCAAGTTATCATGTTCAATGGCCAATATGAGCAAACTGGTTTTGATAAATTAAACCCAGACGGTGACGATAAAGGTTTCCGCGGTACTGTTTCATACATTGATCAGTTTGCAGATGACACAATTGGTGTTGCATTTGCTTACAATACAATGAGCTCACCTAACCAAGAAAAACGTTGGAATTCATGGGGCTACCCTGAGTTTACCGGTGGAGATGGTAACACTTATTCAATTCTAGGTGGTGCTAAACCATTCGTACGTTCATCGACTCTTGAGCGTGACACAGCGATGCTTGTTATTGAAGCTGCGCCGACAGATCGTCTTAACATGACATTCGATGCCTTATACGTTGATTTTTCGGATGAAAAAATCTTACGTGGTATTGAAGTGCCATTTGCTTGGGGCCAAGGTTCAATCGACCCAAGCTCAGCTGTAATTGATGCTGACTCTGGTTTTATCACAAGTGCAGTAACTGAAGGTCAACGTGTTGTTGTTCGTAACGACTACGAAGAGCGTAACGCTGAGCTAACTCAGTTTGGTTTTAATGCAAAATACGACATCAGTGATGACTGGTCAGTAGAATTTGACGTAAGCCGTTCTGAAGTTGAACGTCAAATCTGGAGTATCGAAAGCTACTCAGGTACAGGTCGTGGTGACGCAAATGGTGTTGCTGATACGATTGGTTACGAGTTTGACGGTGGTAACACTGGCGCGCAATTCAGCCACAACCTTGATTACAGCGACTACGACTTAATCCAACTTGGTGGCCCATTATCTTGGGGTGCAAGTGCTGCACTTAACGATAAGTATGGTTTAACAGGTACTGAATACCAAAATACAGCGCAAGATGGCTTTATCAACGCGCCAGAAATCAATGATGAATTAAGCACATTAAAACTTGCTGCAAGCAAAGTACTTGATAACGCTTACATCAGCCGTGTGTCATTTGGTATGTCTTACCGTGACCGTGAAAAGAGCAAAGTGTCTGAAGGTTACTTCATGACATTAAAAGATTTCTCTTTATCAAATCCAGGTATGTTATCAATCCCTGAGCAATACCGTTTAGGTACAGCGAGCCTTGACTTCATTGGTATGGGCAACATGGTTGCATACGATACCAACGGTTTAGTAAACGACGGTTATTATAACCTTCTTCAAGAAAGCTTAACTGATTCAAAACACAAGACACAATCTTGGACTGTACAAGAAGAAGTAACAGCGTTTTTTGCTCAAGCTGACATTAATGCTGAAATTGGTTCAATCCCTGTAACAGGTAACGTTGGTGTTCGTTATGTGAAAACTGAACAGTCTTCACAAGGCTTTGCCGCTAACACAGTGAATGGTTTAGTTGTTGTATCACCAACTGATGTAAGCCACGATTACAGCCACTTCTTACCAAGCATCAATTTATCGTTTGCAATTGATGAAGAGCAAACTGTACGTTTTGGCGCGGCGAAAACGATTTCTCGTGCTCGCTTAGATGAAATGAACTCATCAGTTAATGCTTCTTACAATCAACAACCTGATGAAAATGGTAACTACTGGAGTGTATCAGGTGGTAACCCTGAACTTGAACCAAAAGAAGCTACAGGTTTTGATGTAAGCTACGAAAACTACTTCCATGAAGAAGGTTACTTTGCAGCTGCTGTATTCTATAAAGATATCACTCAGTGGATTTTCGATGGTACTTATGAAATCGACATGAGTGGTGTAGCTGACCCGTCTACCGGTGAAATCCCTGCAACTTCAACCGGTACTGGTTCTGGTAAAGTAAATGGTGGTTCTGGTGACCTATGGGGTTATGAGCTTTCATTAACACTACCGTTCACTATGTTCAGTGAATCACTAGACGGTTTTGGTTTAATCGCAAGCCATACAGGTGTTGAGCAAGACTTAACTGACCAAAATGGTAACGAATATGAGCTACCTGGTTTATCTGACCAAATCGATAGCTTAACAGTTTACTTTGAGCGTAACGGATTCCAAGCACGTACAAGCATGCGTAAACGTAGTGACTTTAAAGGTGACGTATACGGTTTAGGTTTTGCTACTACACAAGTTGATATTAAAGGCGAAACAATTTGGGATGCACAAATTGGTTATGACTTTAGTGAAGGCGGTGTAGAGAGTCTTGACGGTTTATCTGTAACTTTCCAAGTTCAGAACATCACAGAAGAGCCGTTCACATCACTACAAGGTGATAACTCACTTCAAGTACGTGATTATCAAGACTACGGTCGTACATTCCTGTTAGGCTTCAGCTACAAGCTGTAATGAGCTAAACAGAGATATGAAATTGCCCTTGTGATTTGTTTTACAAGGGCTTTTTTATATCAGTGAGCTACACTCAATGAATTGAAATTGGCGTTAGGTGTACTATGGAATCAAAAAAAATAACCAAAGTAGTGATTGCTGGCGGTGGTACCGCAGGGTGGATAACTGCAGCATTACTCAATAAAGTGCTGGGTAAAGTGCTTGATATAACCCTGATAGAGTCAGCAGAAATTGGCACTGTCGGTGTAGGCGAGGCCAGTATTCCACCTATTTTGCATCTAAATGGTGCGCTAGGTATAACCGAAAAAGAATTTATTAAGGCCACTGGCGCAACGATTAAACTGGGTATTGAGTTTGAAAATTGGCGCAGTCAAGGTCACAGCTATATGCACGCCTTTGGTGAGATTGGTAAAGACTTCCCGTTTTGTGAGTTTTACCACTTTTGGTTAAAAGCAAATCAAGCTAATAATGCACCTGATTTTTGGGATTTTTCACTTAACTACCAAGCTGCCAAAGCACATAAATTTGCCCACCTTAAACAAATACCAAATACTCAGTTAGCGGGCTTACATTATGCCTATCATTTTGATGCCACACGATACGGCGAGTTCTTAAAAGAATTAGCACAATCACGGGGCGTAAAACGGATTGAAGGCAAAATTGAATCGGTTAATCAATGTCACCAAAGCGGGCATATTACCTCTTTATTGCTTAAAAATGGCGAGCAAATAGACGGCGACTTATTTATTGATTGCACAGGTTTACGTGCATTATTAATAGAGCAAACACTTAATGCAGGCTTTGAGGATTGGTCACATTGGTTACCTTGTGATAGTGCTGTTGCAGTGCAAAGTGAATCAGCTAACGATGCAATTCCATATACACGTTCAATTGCAAGAGACTCGGGTTGGCAGTGGCAAATTCCATTACAGCATCGTGTAGGCAACGGCCTTGTCTATTCTTCTCGTTTCTTATCAGACGAAGCGGCAAAGCAACAGCTCTTGGATAACTTACCTGCTAAAGCACTGACAGAGCCCCGCGTTATTAAATTTAAAACAGGCCGCCGTTTAAAGCAGTGGCATAAAAATGTGGTATCGGTTGGCTTATCGAGCGGGTTTTTAGAGCCATTGGAATCGACCAGTATTCATTTAATTCAAAGTGCAGCAATTCGTTTAATTAAGTTTTTTCCTCATCAAGGTATTAAACAAAGCCTTGTGGATGAATTTAATCAACAAAGTAAAACAGAATTTGAGCGAATTCGTGACTTTATTATTCTTCATTACAAGATTACTGAGCGTGATGACAGTGCGTTTTGGCGTTTTTGTAAAGGCATGGATATTCCAAGTAGTCTTAAAAAGAAAATTGAGCTATTTAAAACCAGTGGCAAGCTCGTAAGAGAAGACGATGAGCTATTTGCCGAAGTTGCATGGCAACAAGTGATGATAGGGCAAGGTCTTATTGCAGAAGATCACCATCCATTAACTAATGCGTTATCAGATGAGCAGTTAAATGAGCTATTTAGTAATTTAAAAACCCTGATTAATAGCACTGTAGAGCAACTGCCAAGCCACAGTCAATTCTTAGAAAAAGTACAAAATTAACTATGAAAACAACACGAACATTTTTAGCGTTAACGACCGCATTTACGCTTTTCAACTCGACAGCCAGCTTTGCAATTACTGCGTCACCAGAAAACTGGTGGGTAGGAATGCAAAATGACTCGTTACAAGTCATGCTTTACGATAACAATATTGCTAGCAAAACGTGGCAAATGATGCCTTATAAAGGTGTTGAGTTTAAAGGGGTGACAACAACGAATAACCCTAACTACGCGTTTTTAGATTTAACCATTAGCGATAATGCAAAGGCAGGAATACTAACCTTTAAAGCTGAAGATGGCACAGAATTTACTTACCCGTTAAATGCCCGTGATAAACAAAGTGCCAATCGTCATGGCTTTACAAATAAAGATACGCTTTATTTAATCAATCCTGATCGCTTTGTAAATGGTGATCCAAGCAATGACACCGTTGCTGGTATGAAGGAGGCTGCAAACCCAAGCTTTAAAGGTGGCCGACATGGCGGTGATATTCAAGGTGTTATTAATAGCCTAGATTATCTTGAGGACTTAGGTGTGACGCAACTTTGGTTAACACCGGTGCTTGAAAATGACATGCCAAGTTACTCTTATCATGGTTATGCCATTACTGACTTTTATAAAGTTGATCCGCGTATGGGTAGTAATGCACTTTACAAAACCTTATCAGCAGAAGCGAAAGAGCATGGCATCGGCTTAGTGATGGACATGGTACTTAACCACTTTGGTTCATCGCATCAGTGGATGGCTGATATGCCAACAGCAGATTGGGTTAACTTTGATGGCAAGTTTGAAAACGGCAAAAATGCCACAAGTCACGCCAGACAAACAATTCAAGACCCACATGCGAGCCAATACGATAAACGTCAATTTAATGATGGTTGGTTTGTTGAGTCTATGCCTGATTTAAATCAGCGTCAGCCGTTACTGTCTACTTATTTGATTCAAAATGCCATTTGGTGGATTGAATACGCCAACTTAAGCGGCATTCGTGTTGATACCTATTCATACTCAGATAAAGCATTTTTAGCCGATTGGACTAAAGCCATTATGACCGAGTATCCGAACTTTAATATTGTTGGTGAAGAGTGGACAACCAACCCAGCAATTGCTTCTTATTGGCAGCGCGGCAAAGTAAATCAAGATGGTTATACCTCTGACTTACCGAGTGTGATGGACTTTTCATTACAAGAAGCGCTGATCCAAGCACTCAACGAAGAAGAAAGCTGGAATACAGGTTGGGTAAAAGTGTATCAATCGCTAGCGAATGACTTTTTATATGCTGATACAGATAACATTTTAGTTTTTGCTGATAATCATGACATGAGCCGTGTTTACACTGAGCTTGGTCAAGACCTAGCAAAAACAAAATTAGCCATGACGCTACTGTTAACGACTCGCGGTATTCCACAAATTTATTACGGCACAGAACTGTTACTTGATAACACGCCAAGTAATGACCACGGTGATATTCGCATTGACTTCCCGGGTGGGTTTCATGGTCAAAAAGCGAATGCCTTCACAGGCGAAGGACTTTCAGCTGATCAGCAAGAGATGTTAACTAGCATTAAAAAGCTGCTTCGACTGCGCCAAGAAAAACCAGCGCTAAGCGAAGGCCGTTTAATGCATTTTTCACCGAAGCAAGGCGTGTATAGCTATGTGAGAGAACACAATGAGCAAACTGTATTAGTTATTCTTAACAAAAACCAACAAGCCATTGATTGGGACTTAAGCTACATGCAAGAAGTGCTGAAAGGCAACAATAAAGGACGTGATTTAATCAGCGAAAAACCTGTTGATCTTGCAGCGCCAATCCGCTTAAAAGCTATGCAAGCACGCTTAATCGAGCTTGAATAATTGCAACTAATAAGCTGAATACGTATGCATTTACTGTCCGTATGCAGCCCTTAACATTAGTATGAACTGATATTTACAGAAAAATGAAGTAATGATGACAACATACAAACTAACTGCGCTAGTAGTGGCTTCGGTTTTAGGTTTAACTGCCTGTGGTAACGATGCGCCAGTACAGCAGAACACGCAAAAGCAACAATCAGAATCTAGCCAAGCAGCTATCTCTAAGCCTGTGGTTTATCAAGTATTCACTCGATTATTTGGTAACACAAACACCACGAATAAACCGTGGGGCACATTAGAAGAAAATGGGGTAGGCAAATTCGCTGATTTTAATGATGCAGCATTACAAGGTATTAAAGAGCTAGGCACGACACATGTTTGGTATACCGGTGTGCCGCGTCATGCATTAGTAACTGATTATACTGAATACGGTTTGTCTCAAGATGACCCTGATGTTGTAAAAGGGCGTGCAGGCTCGCCTTATGCGGTGAAAGATTATTACGATGTTAATCCTGATTTAGCAATTAACCCTGAGCGCCGCTTAGAGGAGTTTGTTGAGCTTATCAATCGTACTCATGAGCACGGTATGAAAGTTGTTATTGATATTGTGCCAAATCATGTAGCGCGTAACTACGAGTCGGTTGCCAAGCCTGAAGGTGTTAAAGATTTCGGCGCTGATGATGACACGACGAAAACCTATGCTCGCGATAATAATTTTTATTATGTAACAGGGCAGTCATTTCAAGTGCCAACAAGCGATAGCTACCAAGTATTAGGTGGCAACCCGCATCCACTTGCAGATAATCAGTTTGATGAAACACCTGCAAAATGGACGGGAAATGGGGCACGCGCTGCTAAACCCGACATCAATGATTGGTACGAAACAGTTAAAATCAATTACGGAGTGAAACCAGACGGCAGCTACGATTTCCCAACGCTACCAGCTGATTACGCTGAAAAAGATTACCGTGCGCACTATGCCTTTTGGCAGGATAAAGAGCTGCCAAATAGCTGGTATAAATTCCGCGATATCGCACTATATTGGTTAGATAAAGGTGTTGATGGTTTCCGTTATGACATGGCAGAAATGGTGCCTGTTGAGTTTTGGAGCTTTTTAAACTCATCAATCAAAATGCAAAAAAGTGATGCCTTTATTCTGGCAGAGGTTTATAACCCAACACTTTATCGCCCTTATATTCAGCAGGGTAAGATGGATTATCTGTACGACAAAGTCGGCTTTTACGACACAGTTAAAGCTGTGATGCAAGGTAAACAACCAGCAGAAACTATTTTTGAAATCCAAAGCCAAGTGGCTGATATTGAAGAGCACATGCTGCATTTTTTAGAAAACCATGATGAGCAACGCATTGCTAGCCCGGATTTCGCTGGTAGCAGTGAAAAAGGTAAGCCAGCTATGGTGGTTTCTACATTAATGTCGCGTTCGCCAACCTTACTTTATTTTGGTCAAGCTGTTGGTGAAGATGGCTCTGAAGACGGTGGTTTTGGTGACCCAACGCGTACAAGTATCTTCGACTACATGGGTGTACCTGCACATCAAGCGTGGATGAATAATGGTAAATTCGATGGCGGTGCGCTTTCAAAGCAGCAAGCTGATCTTCGCGCTTACTACACGAAGTTAATGTCATTAAACACACTTCCTGCAATTGTTGGCGGTGACATGCAAGCGGTTGAATTGACTGGCTCAGAGCAAGTAATTGCCTTTACGCGTAAGCTAGGTCAACAGCTGGTGCTTGTAGTAAGTAACTTTTCAGAAAATCCACAGAATGTTGAGCTTACTCTTAACCAAGCGTTATTACCTAAACTTAACCACAGTGGTTTAACGTTAACTGACAATCTAGAAAATCATGCCGACATTGTGATTTCTGAGGCAGCATCGAAGGCGCCAATTCAATTACAACTAAACGGCTTAAGCAGTGCAGTATTTACCTTAAAGGCTGACTATGAATAATAACAAACCAACGCTAAGCTTTTGGCAAATATGGAATATGTGTTTTGGATTCCTTGGCATCCAATTTGGCTTTGCATTACAAAACGGTAATGTGAGTCGTATATTTCAAACTTTAGGTGCCAATGTTGATGACATTCCAATCCTTTGGGTTGCAGCGCCGCTTACAGGTCTTATCGTACAACCTATCATTGGTTACTGGAGCGATAAAACATGGAATAAGTTAGGTCGCCGTCGTCCGTTCTTTTTCTATGGGGCTATTTTAACGACGTTATCGTTATTCATAATGCCTAACTCACCAAGCCTGTGGATTGCGGCGGGTATGTTATGGATCATGGATGCGTCAATTAACGTGACTATGGAACCTTTCCGTGCACTTGTCAGTGATAATCTGCCGAAAAAACAACGTGCAACTGGTTATGCAATGCAAAGCTTCTTCATTGGTATCGGTGCGGTTGTCGCGTCTGCTTTACCTTGGATGATGACTAACTGGTTCGATATTGCTAATACAGCACCTGCTGGGCAAATCCCGGATTCTGTAAAATTCTCGTTTTATTTTGGTGCCGTTGTTTTAATTATTGCTGTGTTTTGGACCGTCTTTACAACTAAAGAATATTCACCTGAAGAGCTTGAAAGCTTTCATGAACAAGAGCAAAGCGATGACTCGGCTGATGTTCAAAGTGATGTCAACTTTAACAAAGGCGCTGCAATCTTTACGGTGCTTGGCCTTGTTGTACTTGGTATCGTTACCGGTCTTTCTCTTGAGAAAGAGCTGTATTTGCTTGCAGGTGGTTTGATTAGCTTTGGTGTTATTCAATTTATTGCCGGTGCTTTAAAAGCTAAAAACGCAACCAGTGGTGGCTTTTATCAAGTTGTGAATGATGTATTCACTATGCCAGAAACGATGAAACAATTGGCTTGGGTACAATTTTTTAGCTGGTTCTCATTGTTTGCAATGTGGATTTATACCACCTCGGCAGTAACTAGCTTCCACTACGGCAGCAGTGACACAAGCTCTCTTGCTTACAACAACGGTGCTGACTGGGTTGGTGTATTATTTGCCGCTTATAACGGTTTTGCAGCTATTGCAGCACTGTGTATTCCAATAATCGTTAAAAAAGTAGGGCTAAAAATAGCTCACGCTATCAACCTAGTGTTAGGTGCATTGGGCTTGGTGAGCT